>NZ_JBKQOT010000269.1:0-7031 GCF_052145395.1 Roseiarcus sp. | reverse complement strand
TCCACGCTGAAGCTATTTTCGTAGCAGCAGCAGCAGCAGCAGACCCGGGTAAATCGGGCGGCGCCCGATCCTGCCGCGTGACGCGCCCTCGATCAAATGCTTGATCGCTCGCAACGATCGGCACCGGCGGACGCCCTGGCATGCGCCTTGTTGTCGCGTTTGCGCGCGAAGCAACCGCTTGCCCGCAAGGGAAAAGGCGGTGCAATCTCGCAACCCCCTGCGCTTCTGGCGAACGGCCAGGCCCGGCACGAGGACCACACATGGCGCGCGACCGCGGCCTGGAAGACCTGATCCGGAGCGACCTGCCGCGCGATTTCGCGCTCACGGAAAAGGCGATGTTCGGCGGCTGGGCGTGGTTCGTGAACGGCAATCTTCTCATCGGCGCGCGCGCCGACGGGATGCTCGCCCGGCTCGGCAAGGGGAATGACGCCTGGGCCCTCGCCCTGCCCGACGTCGGCCCAATGATCGCCCGCGGCCGCGCCATGGCCGGTTGGATCCGCGCCGGCCCCGCGGCCTACGGCGACGACGCGCTGCGGGCGCGGCTGATCGAGGCGGCGCTCATGTTCGTGAAGGGGCTGCCGCCGAAGGGGTAAGGAGCTCTCAAGCCGCGCCCAGTGGCGCCCGGCTCGGAAGCGCTCGGCCACCATCTCTTCGCTCTTCACCCACAGGGCCCTCGCGCGCTCCACGTCGAGCGCGCGCACGGGCGGGCGCCGAGCACGCTCGGTCCGCCGTCGATATCGGCCACGGTGACAGTCCTCGCAATCTGCGACGGCCTCATGCGTTCCGAATGGAGTTGTCGAGGAGGATCATTCTTCGTACCTCGGGCGCGCAATGAATCCCCCGCGCCCGGCGCCTTGTGGTTATACTGGCGGCCAGACTTGGATCGGAGCGGCGTGACCATCCTCACGGTAAGGCATCTCACCACCTACTCCTACGCCGCGCCGGTGCGGCTCGGCGAGCATCGGATGATGCTGCGCCCGCGCGACATCAACGACCAGCGGCTCTTGAAGGCAAGCCTTGACATCGAGCCCCGTCCGCACCGTCTTCGCTGGATCCACGACGTTTTCGACAATTGCGTCGCCATCGCGAACTTTGTCGGCGAGACCCGGCGCCTCAGGGTCGAGAACATCATCACGCTCGAGCACATCGCGTCCGACGAACCGGAATTCCAGCTCGAGGACCGGGCCCGCACCTATCCCTTCTCCTATGACGCGGAGGAAATGCCCGACCTCGCGCGGGCAATCGAGCGGCATTATCCCGACCCCTCTGGCGACCTCGACCACTGGGTTCGACAATTCGTCAACCAGGGGCGTCCGACCGAGACCGCAGCGCTGCTCATGACCCTAACGAATGCGATCAAGGAGGGCCTTGCCTACGAGCGGCGGACGGAAAGGGGAACGCAGAGCCCCTTGCACACGCTGTCGTCGCGGCGCGGCTCGTGCCGCGATCTTGCGACGCTGATGATGGAGGCTGCACGGACCCTCGGCTTCGCCGCCCGCTTTGTCTCCGGCTATCTCTACGTGCCCAGTCGCGACTCGGGAGACAGCCACCTCGGCGGCGGCTCGACCCATGCGTGGTGCCAGATCTACTTGCCCGGTTCCGGCTGGGTCGAATTCGACCCGACCAATGGCATTGTCGGCAGCCGGGATCTCATCCGGGTCGCGGTGGCGCGAGACGCCCGACAAGCCATTCCGCTGCACGGGTCCTATTGGGGCAACGCCGAGGACGAAGAGGGCATGGTTGTATCCGTCAATGTCCGGCGCCTGCCGGAACAAGAACCCTGCAACCATGGTTTCGCTGACACGGAAGCATGAAGCCTTCTGACCCGGCGCCAACATTCGCGCAACGCGCATGGGTTCGGCCGCGCGGCCTTGTTCGACCCAACACGAGGATTGCCCGATGCTGATCGAAGCGGGATTCGACATCGCTTTTGAATGTCCGGCCCCCACGCCAATGCTGCTTCAGCTCAAGGTCCATCCCTCGCGTGACGCCGACCTGCTTACGCCAGACAGGATCGCCTCGGATCCGCCGCTGCCGATGCGGGACTATCTCGATCTTTTCGGCAACCGGGTCACGCGTGTCGATGTCCCGGCTGGGCTTGTCACTTTCTCCGACCACTTCGTCATCGCCGACTCGGGCGCACCGGACGAAACGCCGCCGGATGTGAGGACGACGTCGATCGCCGATCTTCCCGACGACGTGCTGCTGTTCCTGGTTTCGAGCCGCTATTGCGACAGCGACAAGCTCGCCGACTTCGCCTGGGCGCAGTTCGGAAAACTGTCCGGCGGCGCGAGGGTCGTGCAAGCGATCTCGGATTTCGTTCATGCGAAGATCCGCTTCAGCTATGCCGACGCCCGCTCGACCCGCTGCGCCAGCGATTCCATGCACGAAGGCATCGGGGTCTGCCGCGACTTCGCCCATCTCGCCATCGCGCTCTGCCGATGCATGAACATTCCCGCCCGCTATTGCACCGGCTATCTCGGCGACATCGGCGTGCCGCCCGACGTCAATCCCGGCGATTTCAGCGGCTGGGCCGAGGTGTTTCTCGACGGACGCTGGTGGACCATGGACGCGCGCCATAACCATCCCCGCATCGGCCGCATTGTGATGGGACGCGGTCGCGACGCCGCCGACGTCGCCATGTCGACCGCCTTCGGCGTCGCCAATCTGAAGCGCTTTGAAGTGATGACGGACGAGAAGGTCGAGGGGCGGTGATCGCAGCGGGGCGAGGCGAGAGCTCTTTGAGATGACGCCCGATTGAGATCGCGACGGCTTTAGGGCTCAGCCAGCCACACCGCCATCCGCTCATACACGTCGCGCCGGCTCAAGAGATCGAGGTGCCCCGTCTCGCATGCGACCCACTGGCGGTCGGGAGCGAAATTCAAGTCGCGCGCAGACTCGTTGTGACGGCCGAGCGCGCTCGCGACCGGGACGAGGCCGTCGCCGATCAGGCGGTCCTTGAGGTCGCCGGGTGAGGCCGCGGTGGTGGCGGCGATTGCGTAGCAGGCGACGCCTTCGGGCAGGGACACGGGGCGGCGCGGATCGGGCTCGCGGGCGAAGCGGTCGCGGCCCTGCCAGTCCTCGTCCACGAGGGCGCCGTAGCGCAGGTCGGTGACGCCGGCGCTGCGCATCTTGCCGAGCCGGCCGAAAGCGGCGGCGTAGGGCGTCTTGCCGATCACGACATCGACCCAATTGCCGATCCGCTCGAGCGGCGCGCCGTGATGCGGAGTCCCGAGAAAGATGATCTTGTTCAGTCTGCTCCGCCACGCATGGCCCTCCTGCTCGGCATGGAGGCAGGCGCTGCGGGCGACGAGCCCGCCCATGCTGTGGCCGACGATGGCAAAATCCTCGATTTCCGCCGGCCATGCGGCGACGAGCGCCTCCAGCGCCTCGGCGAAGGCGCGGCCGTTCACCGAGACGTGCAGGCCGGAATTGTAGGAGAGGGTGACGGGCGTGAAGCCGAAGTCGCGGGCGAGCGCCGCGCCGTGGTCGTGGTTCTGGCGCATCCATTGCAGGTCGCTCATGCAAAGCCCATGCAGGAGGACAGCAAGCTTGCCGGTCGCGTCGGGAAAGGCTTCGGCGAGCGCTTGTTTTTCGAGCGTCAGCGGTCGCCCGTCGCGACGAAATCGCATGTTCAGCGCCAGCGGATTGGCGGTGTCCGCGAGATGGTCGCCGACGACTCCGTTAAGGATGGCGAGCGCGATCTCCCGCCCTCGAGAGACCGGTTGATTGTCCGAGTTCGAACCGACCAGCGCCGCAGCGCCGCCAAGCCCCTTGCCGGTCAGCCGGAACGCGCCGCGCACTCCGCCATAGACCAGCCGCGTGACGCCGCCGGTCAGCCCTTGAGCGAGGGGCGCCAGTCCCGGCGTGTCGAGGATGGACGTGTGCATGTGCTCGACAACCCCAGTCAGGCCGTGCGCCGCGTCGGCGGCAAGTTGCCCGAGGCCGAGGACATCCGAAAGCGAGAGGGCGGCGGGTTTCGTGGGCATAGGGACTCCCTTGGCGTCGGGCGTGAGGGGCTGCGTAGGACCAGTCTGATGCCGTCTGGGCCTTTGGGAACTCGGCCGGCGGCTCACGGCGTAATGCCTGCGCGCAAGAGGAGCTTCGTCTCCCCAAGCGCCCCGTGAGCGATCGACACTGCAAGCGCCAGGATCCCGGCCGACCGAACGACGAGGTTGCGCATTGCGCTTCTCCAAACAGTACTGTATGGAACGGGTACCATCCCGATCGCGGAACGTCAATACAGCAGTGTATGGAAATGCGGGACAACCGACTGGGACCGACGGAATGGGTGAACGCAGGCCTCAAAGCGTTGGCGAAATTCGGATTCGCCGCGCTCATGGCGGATACGCTCGCCAATCGCCTCCGCGTTTCTCGCGGCAGCTTCTATTGGCACTTCGCGCATGTCTCGGCGTTCCACGCAGCGATCTTAAGCCGCTGGCGAGAGATCGCCCTGGAAAACATCCTTGATAGGATTAAGGGCGCCGCAGACGATCGCCTGGAAGCGGCTCTCACCCGCGCGTTTTCCACAGACTTGGAGACCGAGCGCGCCGTGCGGGCCTGGGCGACATTCGACGAGCAGGCGAATTCAGCAGCCGAAGCGGTGGACGTGGAGCGAATCCGACACCTCCAAGACATCTTGGTCGACACCGGCGTTCTTCCAAAAACTGCCGAAATGCGCGCTCGCATCATGAACTGGGCTTATCTCGGGTTTGCCCTCTCGTCGGCGCGTCTGGACGATGGGGCCTTGAAGAGCTTCGTCACCGACCTGTCGCAACTCGTTCGCCCGAATTCTCCGCCATCGTCCGACGAGACCCGGGGGCTGCGCGCAGCGCTCCGAACGCGGCGCCGACCAGCCAAGCCGTGAGCGCCCTACCCTGCGGCGGGTTGACGGTGACTTAAGGAGCAAGGCGATGACCAATCGTGTCGGCGTGCTCGACGGCGGCGGCGAAGCCTGGGGCGTGCGCATTCCCGATATTCCAGGTTGTGTGGGCGGCTCGAGAAGTTCATGGCGGGTGCGAACTGTTTCTCTTCGAATAGACGCGCGGCGCGAGAGTTAGTATCCTCTCGACATGTCCGCAAGAAGCCCGCTTTACGACAGCGATTTCTATGCCTGGAGCCGCGAGCAGGCCGAACTGCTGCGAGCCGGCAGACTCGCCGAGGCCGACATCGAGCATATCGCCGAGGAAATCGACAGCATGGGGCGAACCGAAAAACGCGAGCTCGTCAGCCGACTCGAAGTCCTCCTGCTGCATCTCATCAAGTGGCGCTATCAACCGGGGAAGCGCGGTCCAAGCTGGGAGGCGAGCATCTTCGTCCAACGCGATCGGATTGCAGACCATCTGGACGACAATCCGAGCCTGAAACCCCTGCTCCCGCAGGCGCTGGCGTCCGCCTACCGAAAGGCCCGCCAGGAGGCGGTCGCGGAGACGGGGCTGCCGGGGACGACTTTTCCCGAGCCGTGTCCTTGGACGGCGGAGCAAGCGTTGGACGGCGGGTTTTGGCCGGAGTGAGGCGGAGGCGCTTGGTCGAGGCCGCGGACAGATCCGGAGTCCAGACATTCAGGACGGCTTTCCGTCGGCTGCGCGACCCGATCGCCGACAACCCGATGGCGTCGGAGCGCGGCGCCTCAGCAGCGGCTTGGGTCCCATGGACGCGACCGGCGGCAGCTTGTAACCTTCCGCCATGCCCGTGAAGAGCCCGTTTACGACCGCGATTTCTTCGCCTGGAGCCGCCAGCAGGCCGACCTCTTGCGCGCGGGAAAGCTGGCTGAGGCGGACATCGAGCACATCGCCGAGGAAATCGAGAGCCTGGGGCGCACGGAAAAGCGCGAGCTGATCAGCCGTCTCACCGTCCTCCTGCTTCACCTGCTCAAGTGGCGCTATCAGCCGGACAAGCGCCGCCCGAGATGGGAGGCCGGCATCCGCGTCCAGCGCAACCGCCTCGCCGACCACCTCGACGACAACCCGAGCCTCAAGCCGCTGCTGCCCCAGGCCCTCACCGCCGCCCATCGCGACGCGGCGCTGGAGGCGGTGGCGGAGACGGGGCTGGCGGGGGCGACGTTTCCGGACGCATGTCCGTGGACGGCGGAGCAGGTGTTGGACGGCGGGTTCTGGCCGGGGATATCGGCCGTCGCCGGCATTACTCTCGGCAAGGGCCGAAGCAATGTCACCATCAATCCGTCGACAAATTGGTTTTGTGAGCGACAACCGCGCGGGTTCATTTCCCCGGTGGCGCAACACCCTGCGTTGGTGGCGCAACTCCCTGTTGTCCTCCTTCGGCTCCTGCTCCTCCGCCTTGTCCGCCTCCCCCTCCTCCGCCTTGTCCGCCTCCCCCTCCTCCGCCTTGTCCGCCTCCCCCTCGTCCGCCGGCACTTCCACCCGCGCTGGACCCGCCAGTTGCGGTCGACACTGTCTGAAGATCGACGTATCGCTTTGACCAATCATTTAGCCCATCGGTTACCTTGCTAGCGTACGTATCACCGTCATCTTTGATGCAATGCAGCTCCCAAACCCCTATCGCCATTTGCCCGTGTAGTTGTGTGAGACTAGCCAATGTGCGCGAGGCTTGGCCCCATTCTGCCTGTGGACCATAGAATGCGATTACTGCCGCCGAAGCGGTCCCCAATGCAGGAAAGACGATCGCTAGGATGCGAATCAGCTGCTGGGTGCGTCCGTCACCCCTCCCGAACTCCGTCGAGCTCAAGCTTACCAGAATTGTTGTGAACATGCCTAAGATAATAGTCACAACGCTCGTAGTTTCCCAAAATCTATAGGCCGAATCAGCCGTAGCACGTAGCGCAATTCGTTGAGAAGACAGTGCCTGGCTCAAAGCCAATATTGCTCGCTCCGGATGGTATGGCAATCTGACATCTTTTACCAAAGTGTCCGATCCTGAATAGTATCGATCCCGCTTAGTTGGGAAGATGAAATCGTATAGAACTCCTTGAGGGAATTCCGGCTCGTCGCTATTTCAAGGTAACTGCTCACCCCCCAGTTGGGGATGGGCTGCGGCGAGGACGTTCTTGATGG
>NZ_JBKQOT010000268.1:0-5745 GCF_052145395.1 Roseiarcus sp. | reverse complement strand
CAGATCGGGATCGGAGTGATGTAGACTCGACGAGGCGCGCCGAGCTCGTGCTTCGACTGTTGGTCGAGAAGGCGCAGACAGACGCGCTGGTCTTCGCAAGCCGGCAAACTGCGGATCGTGAGGTCGTGCGACCGATGAACTTGGTGGCGAGGCTCGAGAGTTCTTTGCTTGAGGCGGCGAAGACGCCGCGTGACGAAGGGCCGAACCTCGCCGACATTCTCGCGGAGTACGAATCCAAATGAACAACATCCTTCAAGCGCTCGACGACAAGCGCCTCTTCGCCGGCGCCCTTCGCGACAAGGCGACATGGCTCGGGCTAACGACGACGCCGCAGCCGGCGGTGGTGGTTCAATTGCCCGAGGACGGGACGGCGGACCGCGAAGCTCTACCTGCCCGACGGCGCCCTCACGTTCGCGTCGCGCCAAGCTTACCGGCTCGCCTACCAATGCCAGCGAAACCCCTCACGACCGAGCCTTGCGGCGCGCCTTCAAACTGCGGAAGAGGCTCGGCGCTGATAGTGGTGACGGCGACTACATCGCAAAGCCGCGGTGGATGCGCTGGCGAACCTATGACCGCAAGCTCGAGGAAATCGCCGCCGCCGAAGAGGTCGTAGACGCCCATTTGCTGGGGTTCGTCCAGAAACTCGATCGCCGCTTGGGGCGCTGACCTCGGCCTCTTCCCTGTCAGGGATCGAAGCGGGCGCGCCGCTTCCACGAGCAGAAAGCGGCCTAACAGGGCCGGTGAGCGGCGATCTGAGCGAGAGCGGCAGCGGGTTCAACCGAATTGCGATCACGTCACCGGATCGCGTGCGCAAGACCCCGTCTAGCCCGCCCTTCTCGGAGCGGCCTCCTCGGGCGAGACGCCGCCCCGCTCCGCCGCGGCCAGCGTCTTCATTAGTCCGTCGAAGATGTCTTGCCGCATTTTGAACAGACCGACATAGGGGTCGCTCAGTTCGAGAATGAGATAGGCCGCGCTCGCGACCGAGACCGCGCCGAGCCCCGCCATGATCGCGCTGAGGAGGTTGATCCCCGCCGTCAGCGCGTAGCAGAGAAACACAGGCACGCCCAGCCGACGACGATGGTCAGGAGCAGATTGGGGACCGGATTGACGAGGCTTCTGAGCATCGTGAGCTGCGTGTCGACGATCGTGCCGAAGTGATCCCGCGCTGCGTCGAGGGCGTGTCGCTGGTCGTCGTTCGCCGGGCGAAGACCAAAGAGGGTGCCGCGCATGGGCAGAACCTCGGCGGCCAAATCGGAATAGACCAGGCTTCGCCGGCCCTTGGGATCCTCGATCCATAACCGCGCCCGCGCACACGTGACGATGCCGTGCAGCTCCTTCCGCCCCACGGCCCCCTCGTGACCGTAGCCAGCGAAGGCGAGATCGAGCAGGATCAGCGCCCGCCCGATGGCCTGAAGCTGCGTCAGTTGCGTCGTGAACTGTCCGTGGGCGGTCCAGATCAGAAGGCCGAGAACGATCGCCACCAGCGTCGCGTCCAGGCCGCCGACCGAGCCGATCATGCTCTTCGACGCCGCGACATAGTCGGCCGGCAGCAGCGCCTGCACGCCGAACCCGAGGAGCGCGCTCGCGAAGGTCGCGAACGCGATGATCGCAGCGCGATAAACGAAGATCATTCGCCCGATGCCCTCCAACACTCCAATGCGCCGGTCAACTTCAACGCACGATTTGTTCAAAATCGTACGCTGAGCGCGATCAGTGGGCGGCTTTGCTGGCCCGGCGGCCCGGAGCGTTCTCAACCTCACAGCTCGGCTGCCCTGAAGCCTACCTCTTGCCCAGCTCCGGCTCGGGCTCGTTGAACGGGTCCGACGGCTTCGGCTTGGGCGGCTCGTTGAACGGGTCCGGGTCGCTGATCCACGACGCATACGCGCCATCTTTCGATTTCGACATCGACAAGCCCCTTCTGCTTCAGTCAGCGTCACCAGAGCGCCATCCCGGCGCCGAGGCAATCATCTCGGTCAACCTCGATCAAAGAAAGCATCTTTGTCCGCCCCAACGCGCTCCCGTCCGTTCCACCTTGAATGCCAGAGGATCGCGACGCGCCGTGGTGGGCATCCTAAAGGGCTGCGCGCCGGGATACGCCTAAACGGCAAGTTGAGTTTACTGGGAAGCGCCCTTATCTCTCTGCGGCGGGAACAAACGCGGCGTGTAACCCATTCGCGAGGGACACGATGTCGTTGTGACCGAAGCGGAACAAACGATGCGACCCAGGTGGTGATGAGTATGGTCTGTGCAGCAAAGGATACGCCCCCGCCTAAATCCGAGGAGAGAACACCCGCGTCGCCCGACGAGGGAGCCGAACTTATTCGCGCATTTCTGCAGATCGAGCGCAAGAGCGTGCGTGACGCGATTATCGAGCTCGTAAAGCGACTTTCGCAGGCGAATTTACCAACCGAACGACCTTAGATAGTTTACGTCCGTTTTGCAGTCGGGGCGTTTCTTGGTCGGCGGGGGTTATGTCTCGCACTTCAGCTATCGCCATATCGATAAAATAAGCGAGCACCGGCTTGTCCATCGATTCAGCGGCCAAGCGGGTTTCCAACAGCGCTGCCTCAATGGAGCGCAATTCAGCTTGATGCGCCATATTCCCTCGCCGAGGCGTGTTTCCGGGAAGGACGAATGAATTGTGGTAGTCATACGGTCGTCCTCCTTTTTGATGTTATCAAATCCGGGGACTTCGGACAATACTGAGAATATACGGAGAACATAACAACCGCAGAACACGGGGCGACTCGGCCTCCGTTTCGTTAGGGAGTTATGCCCGCGGTCGGACAGGATTCGTCACGCCGGCCGTCGGGTCGTATAATGCACCCACATCGTATCGCAGGAGGCAGCTATGTTGCTAGTCCCTGTTGTGCTTGTAATCGGCGCAATCTTCGCTCTCGTCTTCTATCTCGACAGGAAATACCCCACGTAGGCGGGGCGTCGCGCGCTGCCGCTATCCTCCCTCGGATGACCGACCCGTCCGAACGCCTCACGCCGGCATCTGCCGAAGACTCGCCGACGCGCTCGCGTTCGCCTTGCAATTCCGAGGCCGGAAGCGCGTCCATAACGCCGACGAGATCATGACCGAGATCGCCGACAGACGGCTTGTGGATCACCTCGATCGCGCCGGCTTCGTCGTCATGAAGCGGCCGGCGGAGATCGACGATGCGGCTCTGGGGCGCGGATTTGAAGGCCCGTGACCATCAAGGGGGGCGGTCTGACAGCTGTGGTGGTTTGCCCTGCAAAGGTGACCCAGCGACGGCGTCTTCGCGCAAATACCGGTCATTCATCGTCGGCGTTACGAAGGGGTCATATCGGACCGTTTGCTGCCCCTCCTGGTCGGTTGCGTATGCGCTCAGCCGCGCCATGAGGCCCGGCGTCAATCCGACGTCTTCTTCTTCGTCTTGTTTGTTCCGTCTATCAAACGGTGCGGCAATCCTCCAACTTAACCCCTGCTCTCAATAACAGGATCTACTTCGAGCCCCGACCGGCTCATACGAACACCACCCTTGGCGCGTTTTCGTGGGCTACCATCTATTAGCATATACCCAGCTCATAACATCCCCATTGGGTACGACCTAGCCGTTAGGCCCTTCAAGGCGATATATTTGAGCACGGTGGTTGCGATAGAGGTTTCTCGCCTGCCGAAGAGCGGCCTCCTTGCTTGGATTGGTCCGAGAAGACCGATTCTGATCGAAATGGTCTCTATAGAGAACTTTCCAGTTAGACACTTCTCCCATATGCTTTGTCTCCCATATGCTTGCGCGCCGCCGGGGGTCGCTTCTTGGTATTGGTATTGGCCGCGCTAGAATTCAGGCGGACAGAGCCCGGTCCGTCGCAGGCCGGATCTTCAAGGGGATGCCGCAGGCGAGCCGCACGCGAAAACTTCCGTTTAGCCGAGGGTGTTACATATATGATCTGGTTTTCCTCTGTGGGCGGAAAAGCCGGACGGCGAGCGACATCATGCGTCCGTCCCGAAGCCGCGACCGTCGCGTGCGTCGCGACGGACTTGGCGTCGGGCTTGGCGCTCATGGCGTCGATGTCGGCCCAGAACTTGCGCATCTTCGGCGCGATCTCTTTGCGGAAGCGCGAGCCGTTGAAAATGCCGTAGTGGCCGACCTCCATCTGCAGGTGGTGCAGCCGCTTCGCCTCCGGAATGTTCACGCACAGGTCCTGGGCAGCGAAAGTCTGGCCGACCCCGCAAATGTCGTCCTTCTCGCCCTCGACCGTCATGAGGCCGCAATGGCGGATCGCCTTCAGGTCGACGAGTTGGCCGCGATGCTTCATCTCGCCCTTGGGCAGCAAGTGACGGAAGAAAACAGTGTCGAGCGTCTGCATGAAGTAGGCGGCGTCCATGTCCATCACCGCCAGGTACTCGTCATAGAAGTCGCGATGCTTCTCGGCCGAGTCGCCGTCGCCCTCCACCAGGTGGTTGAACATCTCGAGATGGGCGTTGACGTGGCGGTCGAGATTCATCGCCATGAAGCCCGAAAGCTGCAGGAAGCCTGGATAGACCTCGCGGCCGACGCCGGGATAGGGGAACGGCACCCGATGAAGGACATTGCGGCGGAACCACTCAGGCTTGCGCTGCTCGGCGAGCTTGGTGACCTCGGTCGGGCTCCTGCGGGTGTCGATCGGGCCTCCCATGATTGTCACGCTGGCGGGGACGTTCGGATCGCCGTTCTGCTCCATGATCGCGACCGCCGCGATCAGCGGGACCGACGGCTGGCACACGCCGAGCGTATGAACGCCCGGCCCGAGGTGATCGAGCATCAGGCGCACATAGTCGATGTAGTCGTCGAGATCGAACGTTCCTAGCGCGAGCGGGACCATGCGCGCGTCCGTCCAGTCGGCGATGTAGATGTTGCAATGGGGCAGCAAGGCCTCGACCGTGCCGCGCAGCAGCGTCGCGTAGTGGCCGGACATCGGCGCGACGATGAGCAGCCTCGGCTGTTCGTCCCCGCCGGGAAAACCGGGCCGGACGAAATGCAGAAGGTTGCAGAACGGCCGGCTCCAGACGACGTCCTCCAGCACCGGGTAAACGACGCCGTCGACCTCGATTTCGTCGAGGCCGAAAGTCGGCTTGCCGTAACGACGGGTCATCCGCTCGAACATTTCGGCACCGGCCGAAATGTTCCTGCCGAGGGTCGTGGTCGACAAGGGGTTCCAAGGATTGCGGAACATGAAGTGGGTCGCGTCCGTAACCGCACGCGCCGGAGCGAACGCCGCATGAGCCATTTCGTAAATCTGATAGGAATAACTCCGGAACATTGCGATCTTTCCGACTTTCAGCGCCGAAGCGAGGTTGGAGACGAGGGTTGCAGGGTCGGTCGACTAAATTCCACAGAAAATCGAATGGTGATGTTGTTCCTGACGTCGACCACGCCGGGCACGCGACGGGCGACCGCCTCCGCGTAGGATTTCTGATAGGCTTGATCGACGACTCCGCGCAGCGTCACGACGCCGGCGTCCGCTTCCGCGATGACCTTGTGAGGGGAGCCGCGAGAGACCACTGAAGTGCGTTTGCGACTTCGGTACGGATATCCGCCATTTTGCGCCCCTTGACCTCTGTAACGCAGCCTCCATGGCCTACGCTATCCTAATTTGGGTATTGGCTTGCCACATCGTAAGGTGACGGCGCGATTATATTTTCCCATAGTAAGTTTTTTCGGAAACCAAATACGCGGATGAACTTGCTGTACACTGAAGTTCTGTTGGTAATCTCGATTGATTTGACCTGAAAGG
>NZ_JBKQOT010000267.1:0-9758 GCF_052145395.1 Roseiarcus sp. | reverse complement strand
CCGGCCTGAGGCCCCGCGGCGACGCCGGCGAGCTTGCCGCGCCAGCTTTCGGCGAACGCCTTGGCCTCGAGCCGCGCCCGCTCGAGATCGGCGGCGAAACGGGGCGAGTCCATGCTGTCGTAGAGGTCGTCGAGCCGCCACCGCGGCAGGTCGCCCAGTTCGCCTGCGCCGGCGGGCGGCCTCTCAGCAGCGTCAGAGGAGGGGGAAAGACTTCTCATTGTCGCGACCTGTCCAATGTTCTCTTCACTATCGCCTTATCCTTCGCCCCGACAAAGCGGCGCTTTTGCGGATGACTCGCATCAGAAAGGGACTCCATTAACATGGCGTTTACCCTGATATCCGAGGGTCTCGCAACGCTCGGTTGAACGCTCGCTTCAGTCTCGGGAACACAATGGCCGCCCTCATCCTCGTTGTCGACGACGATCCGATCCAGCGGCGCCTGCTGGAAGCGATGACGAGGCGGTTCGGCTACGACGTCGAGACGTTGGATTCGGGCGAGGCCGCTCTGGCGCGCCTGCAGGCGAGCGACCGGCCGCCGGTCAACCTCGTCATTCTCGACCTCGTCATGCCCGACCTCGACGGGATGGGCGTGCTCCAGCGCCTGCGCCAGCGCGACATCGCCTTGCCTGCGATCGTCCAGACGGCGCATGGCTCGATCGAGGCCGTCATCTCGGCGATGCGGGCCGGCGCGATCGACTTCGTCGTCAAGCCGGTCGGCGCCGAGCGCCTGCAGGTGTCGATCAAGAACGCGCTGCGCGTCGACGCGCTCGAGGACGAACTCAGGCGCGCCACCCGGCGCAACGCCGGCGAACTCGGCTTCCGCGACATCGTCAGCCGCGCCGACTCGATGGCCCGCAGCGTGCGGCTCGCCGAGCGCGCGGCGAAGTCGAACATCCCCGTGCTGATCGAAGGCGAATCCGGCGTCGGCAAGGAGCTGATAGCGCGGGCGATCCAGGGCAGCTCGGAGCGGCGCGGCAAGCCATTCGTGACCGTCAACTGCGGCGCGCTGCCCGAGACGCTGGTCGAATCGATCCTGTTCGGCCACGAGAAGGGCTCGTTCACCGGCGCCACCGAAAAGCACATCGGCAAGTTCGCCGAGGCCAATGGGGGCACCCTGTTCCTCGACGAAATCGGCGAATTGTCACTCGAAGCGCAGGTCAAGCTGCTGCGCGCCTTGCAGGACGGCGAGATCGATCCCGTGGGCGCGCGGCGGCCGCTCAAGGTCGACGTCCGGGTCATGTCGGCGACCAACCAGAATCTCATCGAACTGGTGAAGGCCGGACAGTTCCGCGAGGACCTTTTCTACCGTCTCAACGTGTTCCCGATCTCCGTCCCGCCGCTTCGCGCCCGCTCCTGCGACGTCCCGGACCTCGCGCGGCGCTTCCTCGCCCGTTTCTGCGCCGAGGAGGGCAAGCGCATCCGCGGCCTCACCGCCGAGGCGCTAGCGCTGCTCTCGGCCTACGACTGGCCGGGCAACGTCCGCCAGCTCGAGAACGCCGTCTTCCGCGCTGTCGTGCTTGCTGACGGCGACGAATTGACGACCGCAGAATTCCCGCAGATCGCAGCGCAGGTCGAAGGCTTCGACGTGCGAATTCCCCCTGCCCCGCCCTCGGTGGCGGCGGACCCAAGCGCTGAGCCCCCGCGGCCCGCCCCGATCGTCACTCCCGACCCGCACGCGCTCAGACTCATCAACGACCACGGCGACGTGCGCACGCTCGAGGACATCGAGGCCGAGTCGATCCGCTTCGCCCTCGCCCATTACCGCGGTCAGATGTCGCAGGTCGCCCGCAAGCTCGGCATCGGGCGCTCGACGCTGTACCGCAAGATGAAGGACTGCGGTCTCGGCGACGGCTTGATCGGCGATGCGGCGTAAGGGTAAATCCGTGTTGGCGCCGATTCACACGCTCCGGGCCGTCGCGGGACGTCACGCACGGACCGGCGCGTGAACGCGCCGCGGAAGGGGAACATGGGTTTCGGCCAGCGGACGCGGCGCCTCGCGCCGCTACAGGTCTGCGTCGCCGCCGCCGTCCCGGGCCTGGCGGGCGGAGCGGTCGCGGGCGGTCTGGTCTCGCGGGCGCTGTCGCGCCTTGCCGACATCCCCGCCAATCCGCTGATCGAGAGGCTTAATGCCCCGCGCCCGAACGGCCCGCTGCCGGCCCACTATCGATCCATGCCCGTCGTCCCGGCCGACCTGGGCGCGTTCCAGCGCCTTGCCGACAGGGACGCCCTGACCGCGTTGGCGACGCCCCTCGGCGAAACGCTGGCCGACACAACGCCGCCTGGCGCGACGGCGGCTGACGCAACGCCGGCTTGGTCCCCGCCGCCGACCGTCGTCGGACCATCGAGCGCGCCGCCGGTCCCCATCCCGAACGCGAACTCGGACTCCGTTCCGCCGACCGCCGTCGTCGCGGCGCCGGGGACCGGCGCGCCCGATCCTGTCCCGGCCGCGATGGCCGAGGCGCTCGATCGCCTCATCCTCCGCGACGATCGCGCCAATCCGCTGGGCGCGGGCGATTGGGGCGCAGCGCGAGCGGCGATCGGGGCGTTTTACGCAGTCCGCGGCTTTCAGCCTGTTTGGGTCGACGGCGACGGACTCACGACAGCGGGCCGCGCCGTCGCAGCGCAGATCGCGCGCGCGCCGCAGGACGGGCTCACGGTCTCCGGCCTTTCCCTGCCCCGGAAGCTCTCCGCCCCGCTCGACCCGGCGGCGGTCGCGGCGGCGGAAGTCGCCCTCGCATCCGGCGTCGTCGCCTATGCCGAGCAGGCGAGCGGATCGCGGCTCGCGCCATGGCGCGTCTCGCCGGTCTTCGCAGCGAGGCCCGAGGTCGCCGATCCCGGCGAAGCCCTGGCCGAAACGGCCGCGGCGTCCGATCCCGGCGCGCGGCTTGCCGCGTTCAATCCGCCTCAGAAGGGCTATCAGGCGCTGCGCGAAGCGCTGAGGCGCGTGGACGAAAGGGCCGAAGGCGCGACGCCCGGCGACAATGCCGCCGCCGACCTCGGCGCCGTCTCCGACGCGCCCGCGTTCAGCGACGACGCGCTCGTCGGCGCCGCGGCGAGGACCGCAAAGGCGCGCGCCCACCGGTCCTACCTCGCTTCCGCCGCTCCGGCGGCCGCCCGCCGCGCCTCCGCCCGCGAGCGCGCCGCCATCCTCGCCAACATGGAAATATGGCGCTGGGAGCCGCGCGATATGGGCGAGCGGCGAATCGAGGTCAACATCCCGGACTTCTCCGTCGCGGTCATGGACGGGGATCGGATGGTCATGAGCTCGCGAGTCGTGGTCGGAAAGCCGGACACGCCGACGACGGTGTTCTCCGACCGGATGCGCTACGTGCTCATCAATCCGTCGTGGGAGGTTCCCGATTCGATCATCAAGAAGGAGATTGCGCCGCGCCTCGCTCACTTCACGCATCTCGGCTACGAGGTGAAGACGGTCGGCGGGCGGCTCATCGTTCGGCAGCCCCCGGGAGACGACAACGCGCTCGGGCGGCTCGCCTTCATGTTCCCGAACGACCACGCCATCTATCTGCACGACACGCCGGCGCGTCAGCTGTTCGCCGAGGACATGCGGGCCTTGAGCCATGGCTGCGTGCGGGTCGAGGACCCGGAGCGCCTCGCCGAGATTGTCCTCAACTGGCCGGAATCCCGCCTCGAGGCGGCGATCGGCGGCCCGGAGCGGACGGTCTTCCTGCCGCGCCCGCTGCCGATCCACATCGAATATTTCACCGAGTTCGTCGACGCCGACGGAACGCTCGAGGAGCGGCCGGACGTCTACGGCCTGACGCAAAAGGTCGCCCGCATATTGTCCACAAAAAGTCAAGATTGAATCGGGGACGCGATGGGTCTATACGCCAATCCGATTGAATTTCCCGAAGCTGTGACGCACTGGCCACAGCGAGGCGGAAGTCCCGGTTTCGCGCGCTCAAGACGCGCTCCGGGCGCAAGGCGGCTGGCCGGGCGGGATCCCCGGTCAGAGAACGTGCGGACGGACGCATGGGTCCGAGGTCACCGCGACCTCATCGGCGCGCCGCAAGTCGGAAGGATGATCTGTTGGGGCTTATTGTGATGAATTGGGGCTTACGCGGCGGCGCGTCGCGCGTCGCCTTGGCCGCCATCCTCGCGGTCGCCTGGATTTCGCCCAATTCGACCGAATCGGCGGTGGCCAACGGCGACACCCGGACGGTCATCTTCTCCAACCAGCACACCAACGAAGAAGGCTCGTTCACCTACATGGTCAACGGGGTCTACGATCAGGCGGTGCTCGACAAGCTCAACTGGTTCATGCGCGACTGGCGGCTCAACGAGCCGACCAAGATGGATCCACATCTCTTCGACATCATCTGGGAGGTCTATCGCGAATCCGGCTCTCAGCAGCCGATCGACGTCCTTTCGGCCTATCGTTCGCCGCAGACCAACGCCATGCTGCGCCGCCGCTCGCGGCAGGTGGCCGAGCACTCGCAGCACATGGAAGGCCGCGCGATCGACGCGCATTTCCTCGACGTCGGCACAGCGCGCATCCGCGACATCGCGATGCGGATGGAGGAAGGCGGCGTCGGCTTCTACCCGGTCGGCATCACGCCCTGGGTCCATATCGACAGCGGCTCGGTGCGCTACTGGCCGCGAATGAGCCGCGAGGCGCTGACGCGCCTCTTCCCCGATGGCAAGACGGTGTTCATCCCGGCCGACGGCCAGCCGATGCCGGGCTACGATCTGGCCAAGGCCGAGATCGAGCAGCGCGGCGGCCAGATCCAGACGGCGAGCGGTGGCGGACTGTTCGCCTGGCTGTTCGGATGGCGCGGCGGCGGCGCCGACGACGCCGAGGAGGCCGGCGGACAGGAGGCGGTCGTCGCCAGTCGCGGCGGGGGACGCGGCGGGCGTACGGGCGGCGGCAACGCGGCGCCGACGCCAGAGCCGGCGTCGATCGAGATCGCCGAGGCCGGACCCGTAGCCGTGGCGAAAGCCAAACGCGGCCTGCCGACCGGCCCGGCCTACGCGGAGCCGGCCCCGGCGGCGGAGGCTCCATCGGCGCCAGCGCCGGCGCCCGAACCCGCCGCCAAGCCGCAGGTCGTCGCGGCGCTGGAACAGCCGAAGGTCGAGAGCGACGCGGCGCCCGACTCCGCGGTCAAGCTTACCGGACCGATCGCGGCGCTCTACCTCGCGCCGCTGCCGCCGCGGCGGCCCGCCAATCTCGAGCAGCAGGTCGCCCTGCTCGCCGACATTCCCCTGCCCCCGGTCCGGCCAGCTGACCTTGCCGCGCCGGGGTCGAACGCGCCGACGCCTTTGCCGCCCGTCCGGCCGGCCCACCTCGCCCTGCTGTCGCCCGAAGCGATCGGGTCGCCGGACGTCACCGCGTCGATCGCGCCGCCCGCTCGTCCTCCGGTTGTCGCGGTCGCCAACGCTCCGGCGGTTGCGCGCGCCGCACCGTCCGATGACTCAGAGGGCCTGCCGAGCGTCATCACGCGGGGCATCACCAAGCCTCCGCCTGCCGCCGCGCTGGCCCTCGCCGAGCCGCCGCCGTCCCCGGCCGCGGACGAGGGAACGCTGCTGGCGCGCGCCGCGGAACTCGACGCGCCGCTGCCGCCGATGCCGATCCCCAACGTCGACCCGGCGTCGACATCTCAGGCCGCCGCACCGGCCGAGCCCAAGGCCGGCTTCATCGCCAAGGTCGCGAAACTCTTCGGGTTCAAGACGCCCGGCGGCCCGGACGACCCGCACGGGCCGCAGCCGTAACCAGGGTTACGCGAAACGCCAATCGGCGCGAGGTCGCCCTCGCGCCGACTGTTGTGGCCGCTATGTAAAGGTTCGCCTCAGTCGCGGTCGATCGACCACGGCCCCGGACCGGCCGCGGCGAAGTAGAGGAACAGGAAACAGAACAGCACGGCCGGCTCCCCATAATTGATCGCGGGGAAGAAGCTCACCGGGAAATGCGCGAGGAAATAGCCGAAGGCCATGAAGCCCGAGAGCACGAACGCGACCGGCCGGGTGAACAGGCCGAGCACGATCAGGAGGCCGCCGACGAGTTCAATCGTTCCGGTGAAATAGAGCAGCCCCGCTGGCATCTTGTCGATGAACGGCAGGCCGGCGGGAAAGCCGAGGAGCTTGCCGGTGCCATGCTCCAGGAAAAGGAGGCCCGCGACGATGCGCAGGATCGAATGCAGCGCCGGCGCCCAGGAGCGCGGGAGGATCTTCACCTTCGACGTCGGGGCGCCGGCCGGGAGTGTGGATACGCTCATGGTCTCATCCCTTTGGTTTTGCCACCTTCTTGTAGCCGCTGGCCTCAGCCTTTGAGCTTGGCCGCGGTCTTGGCGATGAGTTCGCCCTGGTGACGGGCGCCGTCAAGCTCGATCTTGCTCGGATGCCGCTGGCCCTGGCCGCCAGCGATGGTCGTCGCGCCGTAGGGCGCGCCGCCGACGATCTCTTCCAGCGTCATCTGGCCCGCGTGGCTGTACGGCAGGCCGACGATCACCAGTCCGAAGTGCAGAAGATTGGTCAGGATCGAAAAGAGCGTCGTCTCGTTGCCGCCGTGCTGGCTGGCGCTCGAGGTGAATGCGCCGCCGACCTTGCCATGCAGCGCGCCGGTCGCCCAGAGCCCGCCGGCCTGCTCAAAGAAGCTCCCCATGGCTGACGGCATCCGGCCAAAGCGGGTCGGCGCGCCGACAATAATCGCGTCGTAGTTCGCCAGATCCTCGACTTTGGCGATCGGCGCCGGCTGGTCGAGCTTGAAATGCGCCGCCTTGGCGATTTCCTCCGGGACGATTTCCGGCACGCGCTTGATGTCGACGGTCGCGCCGGCGGCTCGGGCGCCCTCCGCCTCCGCATGGGCCAGCGCCTCGACGTGGCCGTAGCTCGAATAATACAGAACAAGCACTTTGGTCATGGGAACGTCTCCGGATCGTGGATCGAGGTTACAGCACCTTCGCCATCTGGTCGAAGGCGAAACGGGGGCTGCGGGGGAAGAGCTTGGCGTCGTCGCCGTAGCCGATGTTGATGAGGACGTTCGACTTCACCTTGCCGTCGGGGAAGAACTCGGCGTCGACCTTGGCGTTGTCGAACCCGGCCATCGGGCCCGCGTCGAGGCCGAGCGCCCGCAACGCGAGGAGCAAATAGGCAACCTGCAAGGTCCCGCTCTGGAAGGCGGTGCGGTCGGCGAAAGCCCGGTTGCCGGCAAACCAGCTCTTGGCGTCGGCGTGTGGGAAGAGGTACGGCAGATGCTCGTAGAACTCGACGTCGTAGCCGGCGATGGCGACGACCGGCGCCGCCATCGTCTTGGCGGCGTTTCCGGCCGAAAGGGCCGGACGCAACCGCTCCTTGGCCTCCTGCGAACGGAGGAAGAGCACGCGCAACGGCTGCGAGTTGGCGGCGGTCGGCCCCATCTTGGCGAGGTCCAGCGCCTCAACGAGCAGATCGTCCGGGACAGGCCTGTCGAGAAACGCGTTATGGGTGCGGGCGGCGGTGAACAATTGTGCGAGAGCGGCTGCGCCAACGCCGGCGCCGCGCTCATTCCTGAGTTCGGTCATGAGAATCTCCGTGCGCTGCAACATGGGGCGGGGCCACCATCAGCACAACTCAGCAAATTGTGATGATTTCCATCTGTCTGGATGATAGACATATACGGTGATTGATGCATTGACTCTCGATCAGATGCGGATCTTCGTCGCCGCCGTCGATGCGGGCAGTTTTTCCGCCGCGGCGCGGAAGCTCGGACGGGTGCAGTCGGCGATCAGCCAGTCGATCGCGGCGCTCGAATCGAATCTCGGCGTAGCGCTGTTCGACCGGTCGGGCAGGACGCCGAAGCTCACGCGGGCGGGCGAGGCGCTGATGAAGGACGCGCGCCGCCTCCTGCAACGGGCGGACGAGCTGAAGGCGCGGGCGGCGAGCATCGCCTCCGGCATCGAGGCGGAACTTTCGCTGGCGGTCGACCCGATTTTCCCGCACGCGCCGCTGATCGCCAGCCTCAAGGCGCTGAGCGTCGAGTTTCCCAAGCTGCCGGTCACGATCTTCACCGAGAATCTCGGCGGTTCCGAGCAGCGGCTGCGCGACGGCGCGGCGCAATTCGCGATCGCGCCGATGCGTCCGGACGGCGTCGGCGACCTCATCGCTGAGTTTCTGGGGGCCTTCGACGTGGCGCCGGTCGTCAGTGTCGACCATCCGCTGGCGCGTGAACCCGAGCCGATCGCGCGCACGACGCTCGAGCCCTACGTTCAGCTCGTCCTCACCGACCGCACGCCGCTGACGCAGAACTTCAGCGGCGGCATCGTCGGCCATCACATCTGGCGCTTCGCCGATCTCTCGACCCGCCTCGAGTTCCTGCTCGCGGGCTTCGGCTGGTGCAACATGCCGCTGCATATGGTGCGCGAGCCCATCGCGGCGGGACGGCTGAAGAGGCTGGAGCTCGCCGAGCAGGACCCGTTCCAGTTCCGCGTTCACGTAATGCGGCTGCGCGGCAGCGAGATCGGGGTGGCCGGGCGCTGGCTGATCGACGACCTCAGGCGGCTCATCGCGGCCTGTCCGGAGGCGTACCGCGCCGAGTCGACGGCTGCGTAGGACCGGGCTTCTCCAAAAAGCAAAGGCCCCGGCGGGAGCGTCCCGCCAGGGCCTTTTCTCGTCGTCGCGCGACAGAGCCAGAGACGGCGCTTTCAGTTATCGATGCAGCCGCGATTGCACTCCCCGGTGTTGCGCGACAAGCCGTCTGAATCGTCATCCCGATGCATGGCGGGCGCAATCATCGACGGAGACAGGGCCTCCGCGGATGCGGGGATCGTGTGGACATGGGCGACGCGCTGAAGATGCGCCTGATGCTGCACGCCGTCGTTCGAGGCGTTCGCCGCCGCCGGGAAGGCCAGCGCCACTGCGCATGCGATGGCAAATGCTGAGGTGGAGAGAGCGGTACGCATTTTATCCTCCTGGCAATGAGTGAATCCCGAGACCGTCGGGCTCGTCTTTATTTCTTCGTTCGATACACTCAACAAAACATATTCCTGACAAATCAGCCGTGATGGCTGTCACACAACAGTCAACCAACCGTCATCTCCTGAGGTTTAGGCCTTTGGGTGTAGCGGGCGGCTCACACGCGCGGCGAAAGCCGGCGAGACAAAAAGCCGCGGAATGCGGATTTCGCTTGCCAAAGGCGATGCGTTGTGAACATTGTTCTCAAACGGGCGGAACGGCGTATTCGAGGAGGGGAGTGGGTAAGAGAAGTCCTATGCGCGCCGGAGTCCTTCATTCTTCCACATCGTTTGCTTAAGGCCGCCGCGCCCCTCGGGGCGAGAGGGTCTGTCCTGCAAGCGGTCTCGCGGTCCGGGGCGCGGGCGAATGATCTTTCGATAGCGGCCTTTCGGGGAGCCACGGCGCGTCCTAATCCGTCCTCGCGCCGCGCAAACCCCTGAAACGACGAGCGACGCGCCGGACCGGATAGACGGCGCGCCGCTCGCTGTCTTTCAACAGACCGGTCGCCTTTCCGGCCCGGCTATCGCGCCGCGCGCTCGCGTCCGTAGAGCAGCAGCATGGCGATGATCACGACCCCATAGATGATCTGACGTCCCGCGTCCGGCATCTGCACCACCGACAAAATCGACTGCAGGAGCGTAATCAGGATCACCCCGGCGACCGTGCCGAAATAGCTGCCGCGTCCGCCGAGGATCGAGGCGCCGCCGAGAACCACCGAGGCGATCGCCGGCAGGAGATACGCCTCGCCCATGCCCTGCGCGGCCTTGCTCGCGTAGCCGGCCAACAGCACGCCGCCGAATGCTGACAAGCCCCCG
>NZ_JBKQOT010000266.1:0-4894 GCF_052145395.1 Roseiarcus sp. | reverse complement strand
ATCGAAACCGGCTTCAACAAGACCGAAATCGGCAAGATCATCCTCGCCGCCTGCTTCATCAACGACCTCGGCACGGTTTTGGCGCTCGGCGTGGTGTTCGCGCACTACGACCTTTGGCTGCTCGGGTTCGGCGTCGCCACGGCGATCGTGCTCGTCGTTCTCGCTCGCTACGCCCCGTGGATGTTCAAAAGCCTCGGGCAACGGGTCAGCGAGCCGCAGACGAAGTTCGTTTCCCTGATCCTGCTCGGACTCGGCGGCCTGGCCTCGGTCGCCGGCAGCGAAGCCGTCCTGCCGGCCTATCTCGTCGGGATGGCCCTCGCGCCGACATTTCTCGCCGAGCGCGAACTGCCGCATCGAATGCGGATCATCGCCTTCTCGATTCTCACGCCGTTCTATTTCCTGAAGGCCGGGTCGCTCGTCGACGCTCGCGCCGTGGCCGCATCGGCGGGGCTCATCCTCGTGTTTCTCGCAATCAAGATGGTCACAAAGTTCATCGGCATCTTGCCCTTGACGGTCTATCACGAGTTTGACCGGCGCGAGGGCATGTACACCACGCTTCTCATGTCGACCGGGCTGACGTTCGGGTCGATTTCGGCGCTGTTCGGGCTCACCAACAAGATCATCGATCAGACGCAGTACACAATATTGGTCACCGCCGTGATCGGCAGCGCGGTCGTGCCGACGCTGATCGCGCAGACTTGGTTTCAACCGGATTTCCGCGCAATCGCCGAGGAGCCTGAAGTCATGGAGGCGGAGGAGAGCGCCAGTGAAGAGCCATAGCTGTTGCGCAAGTCTCTTGCCGCCGTCCGCCGCCGGGCGCTGAGCGACCCCTATGTCGGTCTCTTCAGAATGCGGCAAGACATCTTCGACGGACTTTTGAAGACGCTGGCGGCGACGGAGCGAGGCGTCTCGCCCGAAGAGGCCGCCCAAAGCGGGGGCTGGCTAGCCCGCACTGCGACGGCGCGCCGCCTAGGCCCGCGCCCTCGGGCGGGGTAGGGGAAGCGCGCATGGCAGCCGACGAAAAAGTCTCCGTAAAGCCGCCGCCGGTCGTCCGTGTGGCCGTCCGCAGGGCCCAGCCGAATTGCGGCGCCGCCTACGAGGCGCTCTTGCGCGGCATGTTCGGCGACATGAAGGCCTTTCCCGGATTCGTCAGTGCCGACGTCGTTCCGCCCGCCGACGAAGCCGGCGAGTATCAGGTCGTCACCAAGTTCAGGACCGACGCGGATCTCCGACGCTGGGATGAATCGGGCGCGCATGCCGACTGGTTGCGCAGGCTCGACACGGTCGCGGAAGGCGCGCCCGCCTACCGTGTCATCACCGGACTCGAGGCGTGGTTCTCGCCCGAGGTCGTGCCGGCGAGCGTCAACCCGCCGCGCTGGCGCATGACGCTCGCGACCTGGCTCGGCATTTTCCCGACGGCGAGCCTCTTGATCTGGTTCGTCGGCCCGGTGCTGGGCTTCCTGCCGTTCCTGCTGCGCACCGCCGTGCTGACCGGCCTCATCGCCTTCACCATGAGTTACGTGGTGATGCCGAGGCTTTCCCGCTGGCTGAAAGCCTGGCTGACGCACAAGTGAGGCGCTTTGCCGGGCGCGGTGAGGCCTGGCGGCGCTCGGCTCAATCCCGGATGTCGCGGAACACCATCACCGTCGAGGTCCCGTGCGCCATGAGCCGGCCGCGGCCGTCGATGATCCTGGCCTCGGCGGACACGATGGTGCGGCCCGCGTTGACGACGCGGCCTTCGGCCCGGACGCGGCCGGTCTCGGGGACGATCAGCCGGGTGAAATTGCCCTTGGTCTCGACCGTGGCGAAGCTCGCGCCCGCCGGCAGGGTCGAATGGACCGCAGCGGCCGTCGCGCTCTCGATCAGCGCCAGCGCCCAGCCGCCGTGGACGCTGCCGAGCGGGTTGAGCAGGTCCGGCCCCGGTTCGCCCTCGAAAACGGCGAACCCGTCGCCGACCTCGACCGGCCTGAACGACAGGGTGCGGCTGATTGGCGGGGCGGGCAAGCGGCCGTCGATCATCCCCTGCAGGATCTGGCGCCCCGTCAGCCTCACCGTCTCCTCGCGCGACGCGACGCCGAATTTTTGGTCGGGTCCCCATTCCATGGCGTTCGCTCCCTTGATTGTGGCGCTCGAGCACGGAACCGTCCGGCGAGACGAGGCGTGGCCCTGGCGCCGCGCTCTTCGCAGCCCGGCGTCTCGAAGAGCGCCGTCAGGCCGCAGGCCGACGTGGGTTGGGCGCGCCACCGTCGCGCGCCTTCATTGCATCGAAGTAGTCGTCCGCAATGCGGGCGCCAAGCGGTCCTGATCACGAACTCCTTCGCGACCTTCACGGCGATTGCGTGGCCGCAGGCTTGGGCGCGACGATGCCGGTTCACCCGGGGCGTCGCGGTTCATGACAATTGCGCGTGGGGACGCAGGCGGCTAAAGCCAGCGGCAAGTGCCTCCACACGCATTGGACTCCGCCCTTTGAGCCTCGATCCGAATCGGGACGCGCTCGCCGCGCGCGATCTCCTGGCCGCTGCGGCGCGCGAGGCCGGGGAAGTGGCGCGCGCGTATTTTCGCGTTGGGGCGACGACGTCGGCGGCGGTGAAGACGAAGCCCGGCGGGTCGCCGGTGACCGACGCCGATCTCGCCGCCGACGCCCTTTTGAAGCGCCGGCTCGGCGAAGCCTTTCCAGAGGCCGGCTGGCTTTCGGAGGAGACGGTGGACGACGCCGCACGCCTTGGCCGGCGCGCGCTCATCGTCGTCGACCCGATCGACGGCACCCGCGCCTTCGTCGACGGCGATCCGCGCTGGGCGGTGTCGGTCGCGCTCATCTTCGACGGCCGGCCGGTCGCGGGCGTCGTTCATGCGCCGGCGCTCGAGGAGACTTACGCCGCCGCGCGCGGCGCCGGCGCCGCGTTGAACGGCGCGCCGCTCAAGCCACCAATCCGCAGCGACGGGGCGGGATATCGTGTCGCGGGCCCGAAACCCCTTCTCAACGCGATGGGGGCGCGGCTCGGCGCGACGATGCACATTGTGCCCTTCGTGCCGTCGCTCGCCTACCGGATGTGCCTGGTGGCCAGCGGAGCGCTCGATTTCGCGGTCGCCGGGGCGAATTCGAACGACTGGGACATCGCCGCCGCGGATCTCATCCTCGAAGAAGCCGGCGGACGGCTGGTCGAGGCGTCGGGGGATCGCCTGCGATACAACCAGGCGCGCATCCAGCGTCACGTCCTGCTCGGGGCGCCGGACGCGCTGGCGCCGCGCTTGCTCGAGGCTTTCCGCGCCGCGGCCGGCGCGTGAGCGCGGGGGACCCGCTGTCGCGTCCGGCGGCTTGCGTTTTGCCCCGCGCGAGGGCAAAGCCCCGCGACGCAGCCCTCGCGCTATAGACCTTTCGAGGACAACCGACCATGACCACCCCTCCTTCGACGCCTCCGACCCAGGAGCATCGGCAGCTCTTGCATCTGGTGTTCGGCGGCGAGCTGAAGTCGCTCGAAACCCACGAGTTCCGCGACATATCCAAGATCGACATCGTCGGCGTGTTTCCTGACTACGCCAGCGCCGAGCGCGCTTGGCGCGCCAAGGCGCAGCAGACGGTCGACAGCGCCCAGACGCGCTATTTCATCGTCCACCTGCACCGTCTGATCGAGCCGGACCTCGCTCCGCCGACAAGGATCGCCTGAGACCTCAATGGCAAGACGCATAGGCCGGTCGCGGTTCTGGCAGGAAGCCATCGGCTTCCTACTCGCGAAGTATCTGCGCTTCGTCCAGATCACGAGCCGGTTCGTCACGGTTCCCGAGAGCCTCGACAAGGCGGTCGAAGGCCAAACGCCAATCATCTGCGCGATGTGGCACGGCCAGCATCTGATGATGTCCTTCGCCTGGCCGGACGCCATCGACCGATTCGCGGCGCTCATCTCTCGGCATGAGGACGCCGGCGCGCAGGCGGCGGCGCTTCGCCATCTCGGCGTGACGCCGGTGCGCGGCTCGGGCGGCCCGGCCGACCGCGCCCGCTACAAGGGCGGCGCGCCCGCCATGCGCGAACTCCTTCGCCATCTCCAATCGGGCGCGTCGATCGCGATGACCGCCGACGTACCGAAGCGCGCGCGCGTCTGCGGTCTCGGGATCGTCGCTCTGGCCAAGCTCTCCGGCCGGCCGATTGTTCCGACTGCGGTCGTGACCAGCCGCCGCATCCAGTTCGATACCTGGGACCGCGCATCGCTCGGCCTGCCGTTCAGTCGCGCCGTCGTCTTCGCAGGCGACTTCGTGCAGGTGTCGCCCGACGCCGACGACGCCGCGATGGAGGCGGCGCGCCTGGCCGTGCAGGAGGGCCTCGACGAGGCGCACGCGCGCGCCTACGCCATGGTTGGCGCGAAGGATCCCGGCGCGCACCTGAGAACGGCATGACACAGCCGCTTTTGCTGCATGTCTATCGCGCGGCGACGGCGCTCGGCACGCCGCTCGCCGCGCCCTTTCTGGCGTTGCGCCTCAGACGCGACAAGGAGGACCGGAATCGGCTCGGCGAGCGGCGCGGCCGCGCGGGCCTCGCCCGTCCGTCCGGCCGGCTCGTCTGGCTGCACGGCGCGAGCGTCGGCGAGGCGATCTCGCTGTTGCCGTTCGTCGAGCGAATCGCCCGCGCGGGCGCAACCGCGCTGGTGACGACGGGCACGGTGACGTCCGCCGCGCTCCTCGCCGAGCGCCTGCCCGCGGGCGCGCTGCATCAGTACGCCCCGCTCGACAGCCCGTTCTTTCTTCGCCGCTTCCTCCTGCACTGGCGCCCCGACGCGGCCCTCGTCGCCGAATCCGAGCTGTGGCCGAACATGATCGTCGAGACCAAGCGCGCCGGCCTGCCGCTCGCAATGATCAACGGACGGATCAGCGAGCGCTCGTTCAACCGCTGGCGGCGGGCGCC
>NZ_JBKQOT010000265.1:0-4943 GCF_052145395.1 Roseiarcus sp. | reverse complement strand
TCCCGTCAGAGATGCGCATGCCGCTCGCCGAGGCGATGGCGTTTCTCAAGGTCGGCGCGGACTATACCAAGGCCGACGTGCTCGCCGCGTTCCGGCGCGAGGCCAAGAATGCGCACCCCGACGTCGGCGGCACGGCCGAAATGTTCGAGAAGCTGGTCAAGGCGCGCGATCGGCTCTTGGCGTCGATCGGCACGAGCGCCCCGGCTCCGAGGCCGCCGCAGTATTACGCGAAGGGCACGGTCATCCGCTACCGCACCCGCTCCTCGAGTTCGTCGGCTCGGCTCGGCTCAACGCGACGGCTGGGATCAGGTTAAGTGTTATCATTCACCCCGGCCTATGTCATCGATCGTCTTGTCGCTCATTTCGCTTCCCTTCCTCATCATCCGCCGCGATCACGCTTTTGCGTCGGCGGGATCAAAATTGCCCTTCACACACAGAAAGCCGTCGCGTGCGTCGGTCAGCCACCCGCCATCCGGAGCGCCGCACTTCATGCATGGGCCGTTCGGGAAGGTCACGTAGGGTTCATGGCGCAGGTAGTGCGCGTTCAAGGACTCGTCGAGAAGTCTGACGACGACCGGGTCCATCCATGCGTCGCACTGCCGACCGCCCGTCTCTTGGCTGTCGAAGTCCGTGAACTTACTCCAGCCGCCGATCATGCTCGCCGCGTGTCTCGGCGCGATTGTCGGCCTCTCCCCCCACGCGGCGATCAGATGCTGGGTCAAGGCCTCGTGGATTTCGGTCATGCTCATGCTCGTCGTCTCCGTTGTCATTTGCTCACCGCTCATCGCTTCTCTCCTTTAAGGTTGCGCCAGGACGGCGCGCTCTTTTGGTCGTCACGGCGCCCACCCCGAGTTCGTCAGCGCCAAGACGACGCGCTTGAGTTCCTCGGCATCCACTTCGCCGCTCGGTATGGTCATCCTTTGCTGGCTGCCCGACGCGCGCGACGCCCATCGGCAAACCGCCCGGATGAAAGCGTAGCTCATGGCCGTATTCGGCACCGGCTCGGGCGCCCGGCTGCCGGCGAGTCGCCACATCGGGGCGGTCATTTCCTGTTCTCCCACGCGACCTCGAAGCTGGCCGCTTTCGTCTTGCCGTCCCGCCGGAAGCGCAAGGCCGCGGTGGACCCGTCGATGGTCGTCGGCGCGCCCTCGATCGACTTCAAGGCGCGGGTGATCGCGTTGGGTGTCGGCGACGTGGCCTTCGGCGCGGTGCAGAACCGTCTAAGCTCGGCCATGTTCTCCGCCTCCTCATTCTTCCTGAGGTGCTCGAGCAGCTGAGCCGTGGTGAAGGTTGCGCCGTTTGGCCAGATCGACGCCAGCGTCTCGATGATGCCGGCGCGCGAGATGGCGTCCTCGTCCTCGTCCTCGACCTTCTCGAACATATCCTTGAACGACAGGGGCGCCTTGGTCGCCTCGAAGGCGGCGTTCTCGACCGCCGAGCCCACGAGCTTCCACCACGTCTTGAACCGTGTCTGCCCCGCCCCTTCGCAGCGCGGGTTGCCGAGCATGACCGTATAGAGCGCGTTGAGGATCTGGCCACGGTGGTCGAGCGTCCAGGCGATCGGATCGGCGTGCGTGAAGGGCCGATTTTCCGGGTCGGCCCGATCGGTCCCGAGGCGGATGACGAGCGACCGCGACGCCGTGTCGGATTTGGGGCGGATGTTGTTGCCGGTGAAGGCGATGATGGTGAAGGCGGGCGCCTCCGGGCTCTCACTCACGCCGAGCTGCCGGTCTTTGTAGGTCTCCGCCGTGCAGGCGCGTTCGATGTGCGGGCAGCCGATGACGGTTCCGCGCGGGATGTTGTCCCACACCAGGAACGGCACGGCCTCGCGCAGCACGGAGAAGAGCGCCTTCTTCCGCTCCTCGGCGTCGTTGGTCCACGCCATCGCCGCCGCCTTGATGCCGAGCGCGGCGAGCGAGACCATGTGAAGGGCGGTGGTCTTGCCGGTGCCGCGCAGGCCGGCGGTGACATAGAACACCGGTCGCTCGGGCAGCAGCACGCGCTCGACGATGGTCAGCGGAAGGGCGATCAGCGCCGCCTTCCCCTCCGCGTCGGTTTTGACGTCGCCGAGCCAGTTGTCGGCAAGGAAACGGTAGGACTTGGCCACCGCGATCGGCGTGCAGTCCGAGGGGTCGGGCATGTATTTCAGCACGGCGGGATCGATGCGGAAGAAGAGGCCTCGCTCGCGGTCGAGGCCTTCACCGATCAAGAGTCTAGGCATGTCCTGGTTCCTCCTCTTTCTTTCAGGGCAACACGAGCGTCGCCGTGATGACGGCGCGTAGGGTGGGAAGCCGGGATCGCTTGTATTTGAGCCAGTGCGTCAAGAAGCGGCTGTGCGGCGCGACGGCGCGGTCGCCGTGCTTGGTCTTCGCGACGAAGGTCATGTGGTCGGAAAGCTCGATCTCGAGGCTCTGCAGGCTGTGCTTGGTCAGGAGCTGGATTTTCGGCGCCGGCAGGCGCGTCTTTGCGTCTGCGCCCTCCTCGACTTCGTCGTTGGCGGCGTTCGCGGTCAGTTCATGCAGCCCGGCGACCGTGCGCTCCTCGACGGCGACGGGCCAGCCTTCGACGTCGCGCATTGGCGGGGTCGGGCCAGAGACATTCGCCAGGATATCGTCCCACTGCCGCATGACGGGCGCGGCTTCGGCGTCGGGCGGCGGGGCGGCCAGGCGCGCCTTCGTGCTTTCTCGCGCGTTGCGCTTGCGCTGCTCCTCGGCCTCCGCCTCCTCATGCTCGGCGAGCGCCTCCTTGACCATCTTCTCGGCGACGCGCGTCCCCAGGCCGCTCCGCGCCCCGGCGAGCCTGCAGAGGCGCTTTCGGTCGACGGCGTCGACGTCGGCGCGGGCGATCAGCCGGAAGAGGGTCCTGGTCGCCTCCTCCTTCGGCGCGGCTAAGATCGCCTCCTCGACCGACTGGGCGTCGTAGACGAGGCGGTAGAACGCCCCGCCATGGGCGAAGCTGTTGACGAAGGCCTCACCGGTCGGGCGCCGCAGGATCTTGGCCGTCTGCTGCCCGTACTCGACGCCCTCGACCGGGTCGGCCAGCGCCTCGTCGATGTACGCTTCCGGATCGGCGAGCACGTCGGCGACGGTCCTGGTCCCGATATCGGGGTCGTCGAATTCGAGCGTGGCGTCGGGTCTCAGGACACCTCGGCTCCAAGCCTTCGCCGTCTCCTTCGCCCTTGCCGGCTCGACGCCACGCGCGACAAGCTTGGCGGTTTGCTCTTCGACAAACGCTGTCTTCGCCGCCGCGGCTTCGCCTTGTCTGTCCTCGGCGGCCGCGGCCTTGAGCTGCTTGAGGTCAGCTGTCTCGCGGGCGGTAAGGTCGGGGCATGCGGCCACGGTGTCGAGCGGCGGCCCTTCATGCACGGTCGCCTTGCGCTCGAGCTGTTTCAGTGGCGCTTCCAGATCCGGCGCGGCCTCGAACACAATGCGCTCGGGCGCGCAAACCATCTTGTCGACAATCGAGCGCTCGAGCAGCTGCCCGGCTTTACCGACCATGGTCCAGCCGAAGCCGTTGAGCCATGCCCGGTCATGCAAGGCATAGAGATAGCGGCGCACGTCGCTTCCGTCCGCGACCGTGAGGAAGACGTGCTCGCCGTCGGTTTGGTATTCCTCACCCGTGTCGCTGTTTACGACATTGGCGCTGGTCGATCGACGGCGGACATAACCGGCTTCGGCAAACCCTGGGCAGACGGCCGCGAGCGCGCCGGTAAAGCCGCCCAGCGCCGCGACGCGCGCCTTGACGTCAGGCGGCATTCCCTTCGTGTCGTAGTCGTGCAACGCCAAGGCCGGCTTGCCTTTGCGATAGACGAAATTGTCCTGCGTCCGGGCGACGAAGCCCGGCTGGCCGGCCTTCAGGTCGCGCTTCACCACCACCTGCACCGCGTCCGGCAAACCGTCGAGCAGACGTCCGAGCGCCAAGGCGACATTGCCCGGCGTCGCCTCGATCAGGGTCGCGAAGGCGCGCAAGTCGATGAGGGGCGCCCGCTCCGCCCGCCCGCGCGACATGCGGCACTGCGACGTGTCGTTGGCTAGCTTGCCGTCCGCCGCCAGGTGCAGCTTCTTGGTCAGCGGGCCGTCGGCCTTGATCAGGCGCGTGCACTCGATGACTGTGGTCACGGCGCGGTTCCCCTGATGCGGTGAGCGCGTTCGTGGCAATCGTCGCAGATCGAAATAAGTTCAAAGAGCAGTTCGGCTCCGACATGCGCGTAGGTTAGGTGATGAACTTGGGTCGCCGGCCGATCGAGACAGCCTTGGCACAGACCCTTGTCGCGCTTGAGCGCCTGAGTGCGTTTCGCGCGCCAAGCGTCCGATTGCAGATAGTCGGTGTACCAATCCCAGAACGCGTGGCGGCGCGTGGCGGCGCGCTGCGCGTAGGCGCGGTCGGCCGCTTCTCGCCCTCTCGTCTCCGCATCCAAGTCAAACGGCGGGGGTTTGCGGCCTCCGGCCAAGGCGGCGGCGCTCGCGATCAGGTTCCCCATGGCGGCGCCGCAATCCAGGCACTGGCGCACATAGTAACGGGCGCCGCCCACGCTCCAGAGGCGCATCGCCGGCAACATCCCGTCGTCGAAATGCGCCTCCTCCCCGACCGAGGCGGCGAGAGCGCGCGCGACGGGCGCCATCTCCAGCCTGCCGTCGATCACGAGACGCCAGGCCGCCACCATGGGAACGAACCAAACCGCTGCCTCGGGGTCGTCGCGAAACCCGCGCAACGTGCGCCGAAGGTCGTCGGCGAGCGCTCGATGGCTCTTGCCGTAGCGGTGTTGCTCGGCGTTGGAGCCCTTCGCCCGCCGACGCGCGGACGGCGTGAGCGTGAAGCCCATCGGGTCGTCGGCCGGCGTAACGTCGGCGCTCAGCATGATGGCGAGGATGCTGACGGCCCTAAGTTCGCTGAGGCCGTCCTCCTCCTTCCACCGCTGAAGCCACCCTTCAAGTTCTGCGTAG
>NZ_JBKQOT010000264.1:0-2519 GCF_052145395.1 Roseiarcus sp. | reverse complement strand
CGCCGCCGCAGCCTCGCTCAACCCGATCGCCATGGCCTTGTCGCTCCAATGCGCCCGCCGGCGCATTATTGCGGCGCCATGGTTGCCGTTCGGTTAAGAGCCGCCAAAAGCCGCCCTGCACCAATGCGCAACAAGGCGTCCGGCAGTGCACGCACCACCACGCAAGGGGCTTATCAACACCTCAAATTGGCTGGGAGGCGCCGACAGGAGTTGAACCTGGTGGAGCGCCTGAGGCGCTGACGTATAAGGGCCGTCCGCGTGTGCCCACGCGCCGCGCCTGCCAGAAGACCGCAAAGGTCTGATCGATCTCGACTATCCGCCCGGTCCGTTCCAACTTTGTCCGCTTATGCGTACCAGACGGCCGTTCCGTTAGTTCAGGCCTAGACGGCTTCCTTCAACTCTTTGCCGGCGCGGAAGGTGACCTTCTTGCTGGCCTTGATCTTCACCGCCTCCCCGGTCTGCGGATTGCGGCCCATCCGCGCTTCGCGCCTCTTTACGTGAAAAATTCCGAGCCCGACGATACGGACTTTGTTGCCCTTCACGAGGTGCTTGGCGAGCCGATCAACGGTGTCGGTGAGGATGGTTTCGGCGTGGATCTTGGGGACTTCGTGAGCTTCGGCAATCTCGGCCGCAATATGTTTCAGCGTCACGACGGTCGCTGGTGTCTTGGCTTTGACGGTTCTGGCGGCGGACTTTTTCGCCGCTGACTTGGTGGCGGCTGCGGATTTTTTGGCCATCGAGATTCTCCGAATCATTATGAGTCACAAGCGTATTTGCACTTTAATGGGGAAAACCTGCAAGCCGATCGGTATTTTCAGCTCATGGCCAAGCCTCTGAACCGAGTGCGACAAGGCCGAAAGGGCGCAGGCGCACCTGGCGTCGATCCGCCGACCGGCTGGCCCCAGATCGCCGAGGCGAACGCGCGGAGGCCGTGGTGGTTGGTTCTGCGGCGGTGGATCGTGGGTTGAGGGGGTGCGGGTTTGGGGGGATCCGCGCTTCGAGGTTTTTTGACAGGGGGGCCATCCCCCCTCGGGCAAGTCCACTGGCACCGTTAACCCGCCGTTAGCCGCTTCAGGCGGTAATGGCGTGCGAGTAAGCCATGACGCCATGACGCCACTGTGCGAGGGCAAGGGCATGAGGGTCGTTTCGTTCGTCACGCAAAAGGGCGGGAGCGGCAAAAGCACGACTGCCGCCTCGATCGCCGTCGCCGCCTTCCAACAGGGCCGCCGCGTCTTCATGCTCGAGCTCGACCGGCAGGGGACGCTATCGGATTGGGGCGGACGCCCGGCAGACCGAGGAGGGGCCGGAGTTCGAGCGGATCGTGGCGACCGCTCTCGAAACAGCTCTCGCGACCCTGGGGGAGGCGGGCTACGACCTCGCCATCGTCGACACGCCAGGCGTCGACAGCCCGGCGACCGTTGGCGCCATGCGGGCCGCCGAGCTCTGCCTCGTCCCCTGCCGGCCGACAGCGACCGACCTGCGTGGATGCATGCCGACCGTGCAGACGCTCATCCGGCTCGAAAAGCCGTTCGCCTTCGTCCTCAGCCAATGCCCGCCCCGATCCGGCCGGGTCGAGGAGACGCGCGCTGGCTTATCGGCCCTCGGCCTGATCGCCGAGCCCCGGGCCGACCATCAGGACGCCATGGCCGCCGGGCTCGGCGTGACGGAGTTCAACGAAACAGGAGCGGCTGCAGCGGAGATCCGCCGCCTCTGGCAATGGATCGCCGCGAAGCTGGAGGGGAAGCGCCATGTCAAAGCAGCGTAGGACCGTGCTCAGTGGCGTGGTGACGCCCTTTGCGCCGCCGCCGGCTGTTGCGGCCGAGCCCCGGCAAGAGGTCGGCCCTGAGCCTTCCCAGACCCGCCGCAAGCCGGCGACGATTCAACAGACCGTCTACCTCCCGCCGGCCGTTCACGACCAGTTGCGCGAACTGGCCTTCGCCGAGCGGGTCAGGATGCATGCGCTCCTGATGGAAGGTCTCGACCTCGTCTTCAAGGCTCGCGGCCTCAAGCCATTATCCGAGCTTACAAGGAGGCCATGACGCCATTGTGCGATGATCATGGCGCGATGGCGCAATTGCGCGACGAGCGGCGGGGAGCTCGCCCAGCGGCTCGCCCTTGCGGCGCCTATAACCCCGCCTGCCCCGGCTGCGGCCGAGCAGCGCCGGTCGTGGTGGAAGCGGTTGGCGGGCTGACGTGAGAGGATAACTAGATCATGAGCAAGTCCGACTGGAAACGCGGCGCGTCGGAGTCGCGCCAACAGATCGAGCTTCTTCGCGCCAGTGGCCGAAGGCGTTTCCGGCCAAGGGACATGAGGTCCGTCCGCTGGCGAACGCCGCGCCCGCGAGCGCGGGAGCTCTCGGGTGGACCAACGCATACGCGCGCGGCGTGCTGAGCCCCTGGGTGCTGCGCGAGGCCTATTGCCGGGCGGTTCTGGCTCACGCGATGCGGATTAACCTCGACGGGTCGGAGAGCGAACTGACCGTTGACAACGAGGCGCGCGCGATGGCGACGGCCCGTCT
>NZ_JBKQOT010000263.1:0-2919 GCF_052145395.1 Roseiarcus sp. | reverse complement strand
TGATCGTCGAGACCAAGCGCGCCGGCTTGCCACTCGCGATGGTCAACGGGCGGATCAGCGAGCGGTCGTTCGGCCGCTGGCTGAAGGCGCCCCGCTTCATCGGGGCGCTGCTCGCCCATTTCGACCTATGCCTTGCGCGCAGCGAGGCCGACGGGGAAAGGCTCGTCGCGCTCGGGGCGCCGCGCGTGCTGATCGCCGGCGACATCAAATACGACGCGCCGGCGCTGCCTGTCGACCGGCGCGAACTCGCCGAGCTTTCCGGTCTGACCTCGGGACGGCAGATCTGGATCGCCGCCTCGACGCACGCAGGCGAGGAGCGGATAGCGGCTGCGGCGCACAAACGGCTCGCAGAAGTCTTTCCCGACGCCCTGACGCTGATCGCCCCGCGTCATCCGGAGCGCGGCGAAGCGATCCTGCGGGAGATCGAGGCTGAGGGACTGGCCTGCGCCCTGCGCTCGCGCGGAGAGCGGCCGGGACCTGGAACAGCGGTTTACGTCTGCGACACGATCGGCGAACTCGGCCTGTTCTACCGGCTCGCGGGCGTGGTGTTCGTCGGCAAGTCTTTCGTGGCCGGCGGCGGGCAGAACCCGATCGAACCGGCGCGGCTCGCCTCGGCCATCCTGCACGGGCCGAGGGTCGATAATTTCGCTGAGGCTTACGCGGCGCTCGACGCCTCGGGAGGGGCCCGTCAGATCGCCGAACCGGAAGGGCTCGGCGAGGCGCTGATCGCGCTATTCACCGACGCGACGAAGCTCAGGGCCATGGCGCGCGCGGCGGGCGACACGGTCGAGCGCCGGTCGGGGGCGGTCGAGCGCTCGATGAAGGCGCTCGCCCCGATGCTGCCCTTCGGAGGAGCGGCGCGGTGAGGGCGCCCGGCTTCTGGGCGGCCCGGAAGCCGACGGCGCTCGCGCGCCTCCTTCAGCCTGCCGGGGCGCTCTACGGAGCGATCACGGCCCGCCGCATGAACCGGGCGGGCGAGCGGGTCGGCGCGCCGGTCGTGTGCGTCGGCAATTTCGTCGCCGGCGGGGCGGGCAAGACGCCCGCCGCTCTTGCGCTCGGGCGCATGCTGATCGCCGACGGCCGGCGCGTCGCCTTTTTGTCGCGCGGCTATGGCGGCGCGCGGCGCGCCGAGCCTCTCAAGGTCGACCGGGCGATCCACAACGCGGCGATGGTCGGCGACGAGCCGCTCCTGCTCGCGGCCGTCGCGCCATGCTGGGTCGGTCCCGACCGCGTGCTCAGCGCGAATCGGGCGATCGAAGACGGCGCGGACGTCCTACTGCTCGACGACGGCCTGCAGAACCCGGCGCTGGCCAAGACCCTCGCCTTCGCCGTGGTCGACGGCGAGACGGGCTTCGGCAACGGCCTCTGCGTTCCTGCGGGGCCGCTCAGGGCGCCGCTCGCAGCGCAGGCGCCGATGGTCGGGGCGCTGATCGTCGTGGGGGGCGACGACGCCGCGCGGCGGAATATCGCCGCCGCGCTGCCGGGGCGCCCGGCGTTCGCGGCGAGCCTCGAGCCCGACGCCGTCGCGGCTGCTTCGCTCATCGGCCGCGAGGTCGTCGCGTTCGCCGGCATCGCCCGGCCGGAAAAGTTCTACGCCACCTTGAGGCGGATCGGCGCACAGGTCGTGGCGACCCGCGACTTCCCCGACCATCATGTCTTCAGCCAGCGCGAGATCGCGGCGCTGACGGAGGAGGCGGTGCGGCGGCGCGCGATTCTCGCGACCACCGAGAAGGACCGCGTGAGGCTCGCGCCTCAGGCGGCGCGCGCCGTCCTGACGCTGCCGGTGACCCTGCGGTTCGAGGAGCCGAACCGGGTGCGGGAGACGTTGCGGGGGGCGCTTCGATGAATGGAGCGGAGGCCCAAGAGCCGCGAGCAGCCGACGACGTCGGCAGCGAGGATCGCGGGGAGGCGGCGCGCGGCGGTCATTGTTCGGGGAGCCCGGCCGTGCGCATGCCTTCGAGAATGGGCACAAGCTGGGCCAGATACGTCGGGTCGTCGCTCCTCGCCGTACGGGCCGCGCGGGCGCGGGAGATGGCGAAGGTCGGGTTGAGCGCGAGGCCGGCCTTGACCGCGGAATGCGCCTCGTCAAGTCGACCAAGCTGCGCGAGGGCGGCAGCAGACGAAAAATGCGCAAACGCATAATTTCGGTTGGCCTCGATCGCCCTGCGAAACCACGCGACCGCTTGCTCGAAACGGCCGAGGAGGTCCTTCGCTACGCCCGCGAATGTCATCCAAGCATAAGCCATTGTATCGCGCGGGCTGAGGCGCAGGGCCTCGACAATGTGAGCCTCTGTTTGTTCGGCGCGACCGATAAAGATCTTGCCAAACCCGATGAAGGAATGGGCGTGGGCGAGATTTCGATCCAGCGCCAACGCATGCTCACATTCGGCGATGCCTTGCGCGGCGCGTCTGGTGCATATGTCCACAAGTCCTAACCACATATGGCCACTCGCATGGTCTGGGACCGACGACAAGGCTTTGGTCAACTTCACTTCGGCCGCAGCGAAGGCCGCCGCGGGATCGGTCACAAAGGAATTTGAGCCCTCGCGGACGTCCGCGCGCGCCGATCCGATAAGCGCCTCGACATTGTCGGGATCGACGGTGAGCGCGCGATCGAAAAAGCTGCGCGCTTGCGCGACATTGTCAGGGGTCAGACCCTTATTGAAGCAAGCCAAACCCTGAAAATAAAGGTCCATCGAGTCGGGGTCCGGGGCCTGTTCCGCGCGTCGCGCCTCAGCGGCGACAAGCTGGGCGCTCAGCGCGTTCGCCAGGCGCGCGACGATTTCGTCCTGCATGTCGAAAAGATCGGCGAGGGGCTTGTCGAACCGCTCGGCCCAAAGATGATTTCCGCTCTCTGCGTCCACGAGCTGAACGTTCACCCGCATCAGATCGCTTCGGCGCTGGACGCTTCCCTCCAAT
>NZ_JBKQOT010000262.1:0-4904 GCF_052145395.1 Roseiarcus sp. | reverse complement strand
TCAAGGGAGAACTCGTGACAAGGTTTTTGATCTTAAGACCGAAATCAAATCGCCGTCGCCCCGGCGGCGCTGTAGCAAACGCAACCTTACAGCGGCCCCAATCTCGCCCTAACGTCTGACATGCCTTCGTCAATTGACCGCGGCGGTCGTTGGGACTCGCGGGCTATGAACAGGTTCGTGCGATAATAGATTTGGAGGAAACGCAATGGAAAAATTTTCGGGCGCGCTCCTCGCGAGCGAGTTCTCGTTACTCTGTTGTTTGGTTTTGCACCAGCCAGCGCAAATGAATCGGTCATCAAGGGCGGCCAAGACCCAAACGAATGGGCGGTCTATGGCAAGGATTACGCGAACACCCGCTTCAGCCCGCTGAAGTCGATCAACACCGGAAACGTCGGCAATCTCAAGCTCGCCTATTCGTTCCAGCTCGGCTCGTTGCGCTCGAACGAAGCCACGCCGCTGGTGATCGGCGACACGCTGTACGTCTCCACCTCCTGGGGGCCAAAGTACGTCTCTGCGCTCGACGCGGCGACCGGCGCGAAGAAATGGACCTATGAGCCCGACTTGCCCGACGACGTGCTGCAGTTCGCCTGCTGCGACGTCAACAGCCGCGGCGTGAGCTACGCGGATGGCAAGCTGTTCGTCGGCCGCCTGGACGGCAAGCTCGTGGCGCTCGACGCCAAGACCGGCAAGGAGCTGTGGAAGGCCGACGTCGTCGACTACACCCAAGGCTCGGTCATCACGTCGCCTCCCTTGGTGGTCAACGACAAGGTCATCACCGGCTTCGGCGGCGGCGAATATGGCGTGCGCGGCTCCTTGCAAGCCTATGACATCAATACCGGCAAGCAGGTCTGGAGGACTTACACCGTTCCGCTCAAGAACGAGCCGAACGGCGACACCTGGAGGGGCGATTCCGCCGAACACGGCGGCGGCGCAGCCTGGCTTGTCGGCTCTTACGATCCCAAGACCAACACCGTCTTCTGGGGCACCTCGAACCCCGGCCCGTGGAACACCGCCATCCGCTCGAGCGGCAACGGCGACTTTGGCAAGCTGATCAATCTTTACACAGCCTCGACCCTGGCGCTCGACGCCGACACCGGCAAGATCAAGTGGTGGGTGCAAGGCACTCCCGCCGACGCCTGGGACTACGACGGCGTCAACGAACTCGTGCTCACCGACCTCAAGATCGACGGGCAGACTGTCCCGACCTACTTGAAGGCCGACCGCAACGGCTTCTTCTTTGTCGTCAACCGCGAGACGGGCAAGGTCTTGTCGGCGGAGAAATATGTTCCCACCACCTGGGCCGAGAAATGGGACATCGCCACCAGCCGAGCCGTCGAGGACCCAGACAAGCGCGCGGGCATGCCCAATCACCCTGCCAAGGGAGTCTGCCCGAACCTGATCGGCGGCAAGAACTGGCAGCCGATGTCCTACAACCCGGAGACGGGCCTCGTTTACATCCCGTCCAACAACGTCTGCATGGACTGGTCGGTCAGCGACGTCACGTATAAGCGCGGCGTCTTCTATCTCGGCGGCGAATTCCCCCCGCATGATGGCCCGGGCGGCTATGATGGCGAACTGATCGCCTGGGATCCGGTCAAGCACGAAAAGGTCTGGGGCCTGAAGTCCGACCTGCCGTTCAACGGCGGCACACTGACCACCGGTGGCGACTTGGTGTTCCAGGGCGACCTGCACGGGGATTTCCGCGCGCTCGACGCCAAGACCGGCGAGGAATTGTGGAAGAAGAACCTCGGCTCGGGCATGGGCGCGGGCCCAATTACTTACAAGGTGAACGGGAAGCAGTATGTCGCGGTGGTGGTTGGCCGCACCGTTTCGCTGGCGGCGTTCCTCGGCGACATCGGCAACAAGATGCTCGCCGCGACGCCAGAGGGCGGCGCGCTGTTCGTGTTCACCGTCGACTGATTGAAAGACGAAAGGGAGGAGACGGCCATGCGTTTCGGTTTTCTAGAAAAGACGTTGACCGTCTCCGTCCTGGCGACGGCGGCCTGCGCGGGCCTCGCGCTCGCCGAGGACCCGCCGAAAGCCCCTCTGCGCCTGTGCGCGGACCCCGCCAATCTGCCGTTCTCGAGCGACGATCCGGCAAATCCCGGCCTCTATCTCGAGATCGGCGACGCCATCGGCAAGGCCCTCGGCCGGCCGGTGACGCATGTCTGGTATCGCACCTATTTCGGTAAGCGCGCGGTGCGCGTGACCATGCTCGCCGACCAATGCGACGCGACCATCGGCCTCCCTCAGAGCGACGACTTCATGGGGCCGAAGGTCATTTTCTCCAAGCCGTTGTTCAATCTCGGCTACGCCATCATCGCGCCGAAGGGGGCTGCGATCGCGAGCGTGGAGGAGCTGAAGGGCAAGCGCGTGGCGGTTCAGTTCGAAACCGAGCCGCAGAACATCGTCGGTCCGCGCGATGAGATCGAGTCCATCACAGTGCTTTCGCCTGACGCAGGCATGAAGGCGCTCGCCGACGGCCGGGCCGACGCAGCCTTGCTTTGGGCCCCGACCGCAGGGTACCTCAACAAGACCGCCTATGACGGGCGCTTTGCGATCACGCCGATCGACGGCCCACATCTGAGTTATCCGGCCGCAATCGGCTACGCCAAGGGTTCGAAGGACTTGCGCGACGCGATCGACGCCACGCTGCCGGAAGTGTCCAAATCATTCCCCGCGCTGTTCGCCAAATATGGCCTCGGTCCTGACGCGCCGGCGACTGCCGCCGCCGACAAGCCCGCGGTCGTCGAGAAGGCCGCCGTCGTGGTCGCGCAGGAAGCCCCGCCCTCCTCCCAGGCGGCCCCCGCTCCCAGCGCGCCTCCGCCGACCCAGACGGCGGCCGCCGAAACTGGAGAGAAGGACCCCGGCAAGCCGGCCGGGGACGGGACCGGCGAGTTCGACATCGCGCCGAAGGCGCCGGCCGCCACGCCCGAGCTGATCGCCGAGGGCCAGGAGGTGTTCAACGGCACCTGCGCCCATTGCCACGGCCCCAACGCCGAGCAGGGCGTCAAGAAGATCGACCTGCGCCGCCTGACGCTGCGCTATGGCGACGGCGCCCACAACATGTTCTGGAAGACCGTCCACGAGGGCCGTCCGACCAAGGGCATGCCGACATGGAAGGGCGTCTTCACGGACGAGCAGTTCACGGAGATCTTTGCGTTCCTATCGTCGATCCAGTCGACGGAGTAGTCGAACCCTGATGCTCCGTCCTGAGCGCGGCTTCGGACGCCGAGCCCGGGCGTGCGCCTCAAGGAGAAGGCTGCCGCGCCCGGCAGATCAAGGGCAAGGTCGCTCATGACTATCGTGACGCGCCGGCGCCCGCTTTCCCTTGAGCGCAACGCTGGTTTAGGCATCCCGAGCGTCGGGAGGAAAAGGTTAGATGTCGAAGCCATCGTGTTTCGCGTGCTGCGTCGTCGCCGGCCTTCTCGCTGGCGCGATGGCCGCCAACGCGGACACAATCGAGCTGCCGACCTTCGACGTCGTCGCCACCACGCCGCTCAGCGGCGGCGAGATCGACGTCTCGAGGGTCCCCGGCACGGTCTGGCAGACCGGCGCTGAGGACATCCAGACTTTCCACGATTCGACGATCACCGACACGCTGGCGCGTCAGGCGCCGGGCGTCACGGTCGGGAATGTCTCGGGCAACGACTTCCAGCCCGACGTCAGCTACCGCGGCTTCGACGCGACGCCGGTGACCGGGACGCCGATCGGCCTCGCCGTCTACCAAAATGGCGTGCGCATCAACGAGGCCTTCGGCGACACGGTGAACTGGGACCTTATTCCCGAGAACGCGATCGACAAGATGACGATCGTCGCCGGCAATCCGGTCTTTGGGTTGAACGCCCTCGGCGGCGCGCTCAACGTGACGATGAAAAATGGCTTCACCGGGCAAGGTTTTGAAGCCGATCTTCGCGGCGGCTCGTTCACCCGCGCGCAGGAGGAGCTTCAGTTCGGCAAGCAGGTCGGCGACTGGTCGGTCTACATCGCAGGAACACAGATCAACGACGGCGGCTGGCGGGTCGATAGCGCGTCGCAACTCACCAACGTCTACGGCGACGTCGGCTACAGGGCGAACGGGTTTGAATCGCACCTCCAACTGACCGCGGGGAACACCCAGTTCGGCGCCGCTGCTTTCACGCCGCTCCAGGAGCTGCAAAGCAATTGGAGCAGCGTCTATACCGTTCCGCAGACGACCGATAACCAGATGGCCATGCTCGCCTGGACCGGGAACTACGCGTACTCGAGCACGCTGAGTTTCCAGGGCGGTCTCTACTTCCGCTCGTTCAACCAGCAGCATGTCGACGGCAACTCGACCGACTTATACGGTTGTCCGCCCTATTCGTGTCTCAACGGTTATCCGGCGCACGACGCGCTTGGCGGAATCATCCCCAACATTTCGCAGAACGGGACGATCGACCTCGGCGAGATCGATCGCTTCCGGACCCAATCACGTTCGCTTGGCGGCAGCGCGCAGGCGGTCGACACCGACAAGGTCGACGGCCACGACAACACGTTCACCATCGGCGCCTCGCTCGACTATGGCTGGACCAATTTCACCGGCAACAGCCAGCTCGGCGTCGTCCCGGGATTCGTCAACAACTCCCTGCCGGTGATCGGCTTCCCCTACATCATAGACGAGCCCGACAGTTACCTGGCGCCCGTCGCGGCCAAAGCGAACAACGCCTATGTCGGCCTCTACGCGCTCGACGCGTTCAACGCGACCGATCGCCTGACGTTGACCGGCGGCGCGCGCTTCAATTTCGCGGAACTCAATCTCTCGGGCGAGAACGGTGCTTTCACCAACGGCGCCTCGACGTTCTTCCATCTCAATCCGACCGTCGGCCTCACCTACAAGATCACGCCCGACATCAACTTCTATGCCGGCTACGCCATGTCCAACC
>NZ_JBKQOT010000261.1:0-3970 GCF_052145395.1 Roseiarcus sp. | reverse complement strand
GGCGACGCCCTGGGCGAGATTGAAGCTGATGGTGATCGCCGGGAACTGGCCCTGGTGGCTGATCGACAGCGGCTGGACCGGGGCCGTGGTCCATTTGGCGAAGGCGCTGAGCGGCACCATCTGATTGGAGACCGGGGAGCGGATGTAGAGCTTGTCCAGCGTCGCCGGATCCTTTTGCAGATCGGGCAGGACTTCCTCGATCACCTCGTAGGTGTTCACTTGGGTGAAATACTGGGTGACCTGCCGCTGGCCGAATGCGTCGTAAAGCGTGTCGTCGATCAATTGCGGCTGAATGCCGTAGCGCGAGGCCATGTCGCGGTCGATCTTGAGCGTCAGCGTCGTGCCGGAGTTCTGCTGGTCGGTGGCGACGTCGCGCAGTTGTGGCAGGGACAGCAGCCTTTCGAGGATCTTCGGCGCCCAGGCGTTGAGCTCGTCGAGGTTGGCGTCCTGCAGGGTGTACTGGAACTGCGTTCTGGCGGCGCGGGCGCCGACGGTGATGTCCTGCGCGGCCTGGAGGTAGACCTTGAAGCCGGGAATCCTGGCCAGTTGCGGCCGGAGCCGGGCGATCACCTGGAATGCGTCCACGTCTCGCTGGTCGCGCGGCTTGAGCGTGATGAACATGCGGCCAGTGTTCTGCGCCGAGTTGCCGACGCCGACGCCGAGGCCCATCGCCATCGTGTCGACGGCCGGATCCTTCATGATGATCGCGCCAGCCCGCTCCTGCAGCTTGTACATCGCGGGAAACGAGATGTCCTGGCCCGCCTCGGTCGTGCCGAACAGGATGCCCGTGTCCTGCTGGGGAAAGAACCCCTTGGGGATGATCGTGAACAGATAGACCGTCGCGGCGATGGTGGCGAAGAAGGTCAGAAGCGTCGGGAGGCGGTGGCGCAGTACAAAATCCACCCCGCGCGCATAAGCGCGAGCGAGCGCGACGAACCCTGCCTCGCTCATCTTGAACAGCCGGCCGTGGCGCTCCTCGTCGTGGGACCTGAGGAAGCGCGAGGCCATCATCGGGGTGAGCGTCAGCGCCACGAAGGCCGAGACCGCGATCGTCATCGCGATGGTGACCGAGAACTCGCGGAACAGGCGGCCGATGATGCCGCCCATCATCAGGAGCGGGATCAGCACCGCCACGAGCGAAATCGAGATCGAGATGATGGTGAAGCCGATCTCGGCGGAGCCCTTCAGGGCCGCCTGGAACGGCTTCTCCCCCTCTTCGATGTGGCGGGTTATGTTCTCCAGCATCACGATGGCGTCGTCGACGACGAAGCCGACCGCAATGGTGAAGGCCATCAGCGACAGGTTGTCGAGGCTGTAGTTCGCCGCCCACATCAGCGCGCAGGCGCCGAGCAGCGCGAGCGGCACCGTCACGCTGGGGATGATTGTCGCCCAGAAACTGCGCAGGAAGACGAAGATCACCATCACGACCAGCGCGATGGTGAGCAGGAGCGTCAATTCGACGTCCTTGACCGCCGCGCGGATGGTCGTCGTGCGGTCCGACAGCACCTTGACATGAACCGTGGGGGGGATCGCCGCCTCGAGGCTGGTCAGCGTCTTCTTGATCGCCTCGACCGTGTTGATGACGTTCACGCCGGGCTGCTTGAAGACGACCAGGAAGACGCTGCGCTTGCCGTTCGACCAAGCCGCCTGAGTGCTGTCGGTTGCACCCATGACCGCCTGGCCGATGTCGCGCACGCGGACGGGAGCGCCGTTCCGATAGGCGACGATCACGTTTTCCCACGGTTCGGCGGTCGTCAGCTGGTCGTTGTCGTAGATAATAAAATCCTGCTTTTGTCCGATGATCGCGCCTTTCGGGCTGTCGACCGTCGCAATGCCGATCTGCGCCCGCACGTCTTCGAGCTGAAGGTTCTTCTCGACCAGTTTCGCAGGGTCGATCTGGATCCGAATGGCCGGCGTTTGCTGGCCGCCCACCCGCACCAGAGACACTCCGGAGATCTGGCTGATGCGCTGGGCGAGGATGTTCTCCGCCGCGTCGTCGACGTCGATGATCGGGGCGACGTCCGACTCGACTGACAGGATCAGGATAGGCGTGTCGGACGGATTGACCTTGCGATAGGTCGGGGGGCTCGGCAGGTCCTTCGGCAGCTGGCCGGAAGCCGCGTTGATCGCCGCCTGGATATCGTTCGCGGCGGCGTCGATGTTCCGGTCGAGATCGAACTGGACGGTGATCGCGGTCGCCCCGAGCGAGCTGGTCGAGGTCATCTGGGAGACGCCCGGGATCTGGGCGATTTGACGCTCAAGCGGCTGCGCGACCGACGTCGCTATGGTGTCGGGCGAGGCGCCGGGCAACGAGGCCGACACCGCAATGGTTGGAAAGTCGACCTGCGGCAGCGGAGCGACCGGAAGGGTCGGGAACGCGACGACGCCAACCAAAAAGATTGCAACCATCAAGAGGGTGGTCGCGACAGGACGATAGATGAAGGGAGCGGAAATGCCGCCGAACATCGATTTCAGCTCCCGCTTCCGGAATCGATGGAGACCACGGATCCAGGCTGCAGAAGGAACTCGCCGGTCGTCACAACGCGATCGCCCTCTTTGAGTCCATCTTCGATCACCGCTGTCGTCGCGTCCTGTCGGGCGACCTTCACCGGCCGGACCGCGGCCCGGCTATCCTCGCCAACAACATACACGAACAGGCCCTTGCTTCCATGTTGGACCGCATCGGCCGGAACGACGACGACGTTGTTCATCATGCCGAGCTGCAGGCGCGTGTTGACCGCCAGTCCGGGCCATAACGCGTTGTCCGCGTTCTCGAATTCCGCTTTCAGGCGGATTGTTCCAGTCGCAAGGTCCACCTGGTTGTCGCTGATCGTGAGCTTGCCGGTCGCGATCTGGGCGCCCTCTGTGTTCAGGACTGTCACCTCTGGGGCGCCCACCACCAGTTCCTGGTTGATGCGGTCGACATATTGCTGCGGCTCGGTGAAGATGACCGCAATCGGCTGCAACTGGGCAATGCTTACGATCCCGGTCTGCTGCCCAGCGTTGACGAGATTGCCTTCGTCGATCAGGCGGAAGCCGGCGCGGCCCGTGATCGGCGCGCGGATCGTCGTATAGTTGAGCTGTACTCTCGCCGCGTCGATGGCGGCGGCGTCGGCCGCGATCGTGGCCGTCAGCTGGTTGACAAGGGCGTTCTGCGTATCGAGCTGCTGCTGGGTCGCGAAGTTTTGCTTGGCGAGCGTCGCGTAGCGCGTCAGATCGAGCTTGGCGTTTGCGACCGTGGCTTCGTCCTGGGCCTTCTTGGCGACCGCTTGATCGAGAGCGGCTTGGAAGGGCCGTGGATCGATTTGGGCAAGAAGGTCGCCCTGCTTGACGATTTGTCCCTCCTTGAAAGCTATCTTGACGATCTCTCCATCCACCCGCGCCCGCACGAGCACGGTGTTGTAGGCTTGGACCTGACCGAGGCTCTCCAGCACGACCGGGAAATCGGCGCGCTTCGCTGGCGCGACCGTGACGAGGATCGGCGCGACGCCGGACGGCGCCGGGCCGCCTACGGGAGTCGGCTTCCCTTGCGAAGAAGCCCCTGCCTGTTTCCCTCCGCCCCAAAGCTGATCGTGGTAGCGGTGTGCGATCGGTCCGAACCTGGTCGACACGCGGTCGACCGTTTCCGGCGCGTAGACTCCATAAGCCCCGAGCGCCACCATCGCCAGACCGACAATCGCGGCCGTTCGAACAACACCCATTCGCGATGTCCTTCCAGCGCGGATCAACGGCGCGCTGCGCCGCTCGGCTCGACGGTCCCGGCATTGAGCGTCCTATGGCGCTTTCGTGCACGAAAAGGCAAATATACCCTGCTCAGGTCACAACCCGAAAATTTTTCGGATCGATGACGCGGAAGTTGTCCGTGACGGAAGCGCGAAATTCTGGCCATCGTCTGGGGACTTTTTCGCGCAGGAAACCAGAACCGCCTCGGTGAACTCTCGATAGCTGGCGTAGCATGTGTTGTGCGTCA
>NZ_JBKQOT010000260.1:0-2848 GCF_052145395.1 Roseiarcus sp. | reverse complement strand
CTCTGATCGTTGTGACGGGCGCAAGGGAACGCATTGATCGACGTCAAATGGCCTTTCCGCACCTTCAGGCACTCCGCCGCATTGCCGGAAGGTTCTGGTTCAGCCAGGCCTCGGCGGCGGCGCGCCCGCCAAGATGGAGGCGTTCGAGAAAGTCCCAGCGTATATTCGCCGCGCTTTCAGCGGCGAACCCCCCGAAATGGTCGTCGGCGGAGATCCGGCCGATTCTGAGCCGGCGGAGTTTGTCCGCCGCCCCGATGATCTTGCCGTATTTGAGCGCTTCGAGTTCGGTGTTGAGCGTCGCGTTGAATTGGATCTGCTCGATCCGGGCGGCAATCTCGCTTGTCGTCTTCGGCAATCGGTTCGACATGTTCGGCGTCACCTGCACGATGAGAATGTGCGACGTCTCCGAAGCGTGAACGAGCGGAATGAGAGGCGGATTGGCGGCGTAACCGCCGTCCCAGTAGGGCTCGCCGTCCAGTTCGATGGCATGATGCAGAAGCGGCAGGCAGGCGGACGCGAGCACCGCGTCAACAGTCAGTTCCGGGTTGGTCAGGATGCGGAGGCTGCCGTCGCGGACGCGCGTCGCGCCGAGTAGGAGCTTGATCGCCGACCGCTCACGAAGACGCGGGAAGTCCACCTCGGCGGCTAGCGCATCGCGTAGCGGATTCACGTTGAAAGGGTTGAATTGATACGGCGACATCATCCGCATGATCAGTTCCAGACCCGCGCTGATGGGCGAGCTTGGCGAAGCCAGCGCGGCGGCCTGGCTCACCTGCCTCCAGAAGCGCGACAGCCGCGCCCGGGCGCCTTCGCGCCCGCCGTCGATCATCCCGGATGCGAGAAGGACGGCATTGACGGCGCCGGCGCTCGACCCGCTGACCGCATCGAACTCAATCCCGGACTCCTCCAGCAGTCGATCGAGGACGCCCCAGGCGAACGCGCCGAAAGCACCGCCGCCCTGCAGCGCGAGTGACAGCTTCTCGGGCGGCCAGGGCGCAGGGCGCCTGGCGAGATGGAGCTTCGGCAGATTCCTCAGTAGCGGCGCGGCTTGCCACAGAGGCGACTCGAACGGCGCGGTCGCCGGTTGCTCCGCCGCCGAAGCGGGCGCGCCCTCCGCAGTCGTCTGCGGCTCGGACGCAGCCAAGCCGACCAAAGGTTCGTTCGAGAGGGTGTCCGCGAGCGAAGCCGAGCGGGTATGCTGCGGCTTCGCCGCAGGCTGAGTTTTGGGAGCCGGCGCCGCTGGGTTTTGTGGCGTTTGCGCCGGCGACTCAGCCTGAGACTTGGCCTCCGCCTCCTGCGTCGGCGCGCTCTCGAGCGACGGCTCCTCCGCCACGGCCACGCGCGGCCCTGTCTGATCCGGCGACCGCGCGCTGCGCGCGCCTACGGCGCTGCGGAGAACTGCGAGCGCTTTGTTCATCCGACTCATGAGACTCATGATCGCCAAAGGTCCTTCATTGTCCGCGAGCGATCCTCCGATGCCTATGGCTACAGGCATGTGACGGGCTTTGGACTTCTTCGCGTCCCTTGGCGGTCGCGATCCTCTTCTCGCGGAGGCTTTCCAAGCGAAGCTCTGCTTCGCGCCGTTGGAACGCGCGCTTCGAGCGGCGCCGTCATCCGTTCCGATTCCCCAGACAACTCCATGTACGAACGTATTGCGGCAGGATGATGCCCTGTCCCAGCCGGCGTTCCGGTCGTTCCGGGCTACCATGGCGACAACCAGAATCCGAAGTTTCTGTGCGAGAAGGCCTACGAGATCGGCCACCCGGTCCTGATCAACGCGATCCAGGGTCCCGACCGTATCATTTTGAAAGCGACCGCCAATGCGTTGCGCGACGTCGCAAACGAGTCGCACATCCTTTGGGATAGGATGTTCGACAATACACAGGACATGCTGTTCAGCGCAGCGACCAACCAGGACGCCAACGACGTGAGCCGGACGATGTCGGCCTTCGTCAATGCGTCCTACCGGGAGATGGCCGGGAATGCAGAAGCCGTCTCGCGCATCTGGCGGCGGTATTTTCGCGAGACGGTCGCCCGGATTGCGACAACGCCGGCTTTCGCCAATCCGTTTGCCGGCGGCTGAAACCCTGAGCGCGCTCTGACCGCTAAAGGCCACGCCCTGAAGGGCCGCGCTCGAAGCACTGTTCTGCAACCCGAACGACGAGGCGGCTCGCGCCTGGTGGACGTCAGAAGGCTATGCGCATCCCGCCCATCCGGTCGTCCCGCTGGCGACGATCCACAAAGTCCGCTTGAAATGCTTCGACGCAAAGGACGACATGTTGGCCGAGAGCCGGGCGTTCCTATTCGACCACGGCTACGCCGGCCTCAACAGCCGGGCGCACACGTCGAGGACCCGGGACGCCGAGCGGGCGAAGCGCGGCCTGCCGCCGCTCAAAGCGGACCGCTTGACGCGACGGTGGAGGCGACGGCCTCGACGTCGGGAACGGGCGCCACAACTTAGGCCGATCGCGACGAGCGAAACAGCGCCGCGAAAGCTCACAACATTCTGTCTACGGGGCGCTGATCCCGGTGTCGGGGAGGGCCTGAGGAAGTTCGGCCTATCTCGGGCCGACAGAGGATGCGCGCTTCCCGTCAGGCTGAACGATCCATTTCCGCGATCGCCTCGTCCCTGCACGCAGTCGCATGCCCGACGTCGCCGTTCATGAGCGCGGCAATCATTTGGGCCGCGCCCGAATCGACGCAGATTGCGATGCTGCGCCGGTGTTCCAGCCGATCCACAACGATCCACGGGCTGTCCTTGATCTGAAGTGTTGAGAAGCGCATTTCTGTCTCCATGTCGTTTTCTTTCCGCTGTATTGATTCGGGGGACTGCGGACGCGACAGCAAG
>NZ_JBKQOT010000259.1:0-3213 GCF_052145395.1 Roseiarcus sp. | reverse complement strand
TCGGCATTAAATTCATCTTGCCACACAATTTTGTCCAAAACCTCATAAAACCGCTGTTCATCAGAAGCGTGGCGGGTGTTCCACGTACCGGTTAACAGGAAATTGTCGAGGACCTCATACATCTGCCATGCCTTTCATAAACCGAACGCGCAAGCTGCCCGCTTCCGGCATCGACGCAATTATAGTCCGCTTCCCACGTCGCTCAAAAAAAGCCGCCGCGGGCCGCGCACGGCTGGCGCGGCGGCGGCGAGCCCGTTGCACGTCAGCAAGCAGGGGCCGCGAAAGGCATGTTCACTCGCTGCGGAGTTCTCCCGAACGCGTCGAACATGGGCCGCGAAGTCGATCCTGACCGCCCGGTCCGCCTACGAGGCGACTTTCATGGTGGCAGGTGCGTCCAGAGCGCCGAGATCATGGCCGAGATCGTCGCCCGGCGGCTGATGGCGCATTTAGAATGTTCGGAATTCGTCGTAATGAAGAGGCCGCCGGAGATTGGCGCTGCGGAGGCCGAGCCTCAGAAAAATATCGACTTTAGTTCGATGCGACGATATCGACTGTCTACGGCCACTGCACTGCAGCATAAGTCGCTGCCCTCTGGCGTCGTCCAGGCAATCAGAGTGGGAGTGCGCCAAACAGATACAATGTCGACACCGCATCCAAACCCGCAGTTCCGCATTGCTGCGCTCGCGCCCAAATATGCGCGGTTGCTGGCGGTGCTCAAATCGTCCTTCCAAAGCGTCGAGTGTGGAGGCAAGGCCACGCGGTCCGACGTCGTCGACCTTCAGCGTCGCGCCATCGCGGCGCTCCAGGAATGCGCTGAGATTGCGGCGAGTCTCGCGCAATGCCTGGATGACGGGGCCTGCCCAAGAGATGTCACCTGTCTGCATTTGGGCGAGTGGAACAGCTGCAACGCCTGTTCAACGCGCAGGTCAGCCGGTTCCTAGATCAAGCCAGCAAGTTCATGAACGCCGTCATGATTACCGCCGAGCCCGGCCTGCCCGTCCGCCTGAAGGCGAAGGACCAGGGGCCGACCGCCTTCGATGCCTTTTCCGAGCGCGCGGCGACGTTCACTGACGCGCAGCAGCGGGTGTTCGAACTCCTCATCACCGGCCTGCCGAACAAGCTGATCGCCCACGAGATCGGTGTGTCCAAGGCGACCGTCAAGGTGCATGTCAGCGCCGTGCTGCGCAAGCTCCAGGTGAGCACCCGAGCGCAGGTGATCGCGCTCTCCTGCGCCTTCGAGCGCAACCGGAACGCGCGCTCTCAGCCGTCTTCTGATGGCGACGCTTCAGCCAATAAGTAGTTGGTCACAACGCAGACGCAATATGAGCGAGTTGGAGTTCAAGATGCAGTACCAGATTGAGTTTCTTGGCAACGCGAACACCATCGTCCGTATGATGCACACGGAAGCGGGGAGCCCTTCGATCGCGTACCGGCTTGTCGTCAAAAAAGGCTGGCCGCATGGCGCTCTGACGGCGCGCGTATTCGACAACTACGGGCGAAGCGGACTTTCCATCTTCAAGTCTCAGTCCAAGCGCCGAGGCGCGGAGCGCGTCTAGTGATGCGGTTCCAATGGCAATTTTGCTTGCTTGGACTGTGCGGCGACAAGCTGTCGCTCAATCGATTTCAATTGGCGCAACCGCAGCGAACGCAGACGGGTCGGCCCTTCGACCACCAGTGGGATTAACTGGTCGCGTTCGTGCTCGAGAATTTCGATCGTGCTGTCGACTGATTGGCGTGCAGATTGGACTGCGGCGTCGGCTGAAGCGGAAACATATGCGTGCATCGTGAACCTCCCTCCCTTTTCAGCGCCCGGGACATCTAGACCCGCGCTGTACGCACGTCACGTCCGCACATAGTCGAACGCCGGGGCGCGCCTTTGACGGCGAAGAGATCCTGGATCGACGATTGGCCTTGGTCACGCTGTAGAGGCCGCACATGGTACGAACCTACTGAATTGGCTTGGTCGGAGGGTATGACACAATGATCCGTCGAGCCAAGGTAAAGGATGCCGAAACCGTCCATGCTGTGCTGCTTGCAGCGCGCGAGGAAATCCCGCTGACCCGAAACTTTGCCGACGACGCGTACAAGAATTGGGTTCGAGACAAATGCCGTGACCGGAGGGTCTGGATCTTTGAAAGCGATGGAGAAGCAGCAGGAGTAATGGTTATGTCGGGGAGCGAGATCTTCTACCTCGTAACCTCCCCCACGCATCGAAAGTGCGGGGTCGCGCAGGCCTTGGTGGAAGACGCGCAGGCGCGCGTGTGGAAGAGGAATCGGACGACCGCGCGAGGCCGGGTGCGACCGGAGAACCTTTCCGTCGTTCGGCTCCTCGAAAAGCTGGATTTCGCCGTAGATCACGACATGGTCACGCCACCCGGCTGGGTCTGGTACACGGCGAAGCCGCCACCTCTGCGACGCCGACTTGGTCGCGGTCATGAGGACCGATGATGCTGCGATGGCTGCGACTCGAATGCCCGAATGACTGCCCGCCCTGGCATCTGGGTCGGCGGCATTGTGGCGCTCGTTGCGGGCCGGCGTGATGCGTGAAGGGCGGGGCGGCGATCCGCATGTTCTCCACCTTTAGTACCGTCAGTCGTCCGTCCTTTAATCGTTGTCGCTTCGTTTGATCGGCGTAGATATTGGATCGGTCCCGGATGACCCGAGGCCCAATCGGAGGACTGGCGCACGCGGATCTGCCCGCCCTGACCGCCGGCCGCCAGTTTCCCCTCTCCAGATGATGACTTCCGGGCGGCCCCTGGCACGCCCGGCATTTTTTTTGCCCCGTGGGCGGGCCCTGGACGCCAGAGGTAGGGATGGGGCGGCCGAGGCCGGGGCGGGCCCTGGGCCGCCCCATAACGGTGAGACAATTCGCTCGACGGAGTGCCCTTCCTGAAGCGACGAGACGAGATGTAACCTCCCGCTTAGGTCGCTGGGACTGATGGCCAGCGGTCAGAGCGGCTTCGACGGCACCGGGCGGACTGCAGGCCGCGCGGTGCGGTCATTCGCCCGGTCCGATGCGAGCAGGCGTCACCCAGGGACGGACTGCCGGGCCCGGATGGCCGATTGGCCCCTGGTGACGCTGTAGAGGTTGCACATTGGCGCTGACTATGGCGCACCCCGAGTCCGCATGGAAGCGCGCGCCCGGCTCCAGTCTCTGTCACGTCGCGGTCCCGGCTACTATCCCGGCGGCCCTTATCCGCGACCATGGCGCCG
>NZ_JBKQOT010000258.1:0-6820 GCF_052145395.1 Roseiarcus sp. | reverse complement strand
CCTTCAGCGACGCAATCGCCGCCGTTCGACGGTTGCTGTGGAGTCCCCCGACTTTATCAATATCCCGGCTCGACCCGGATCGCGTGGAAATTCCGGCCACACTCTGGCAAAGACTCACCGAAACGCTTTGCTACGCCGCGTAAAATGGGCAAAGTCGAGCTAAGCTGATGTTGTGAAGGTTGAGACTTGACCGCCGCACCACCCGCTGCACGGCTGGAGGGTCCCCGCGGTTTGCGCGAGACGAAGAGCTATTATGAAAGCCTATGTGATTTTCGACGTCGAGATCGACGATCCGATACGCTAATCAGGAATTCAGAGACTTGGTGTGGCATGCCGTAACGGCGGCGGGGGGGGCAATATCTGGCGCGCGACGGCGCGCTGAAGGTCTACGAGGGCGAGTGAGCGCCGCGCAACCTCGTCCTTCTCGAATTTCCGTCGGTCGCGGCCTGGGAGACGTTCTATCATGGGCCGACCTATCAGGGCTTAAGGTCCATCCGCGACACCTGCAGCTCCGCGCGGCTCGTCAGCGTCGAGGCGCTGGATTGAGCGCAAGTCCACGCTGCCTGCGGAGCCAGATGATTGGGCCCAGGGACCGAAGTCAGCCGGCGCTGTACTATCACGCGTCGCACCGCGGCGGGCGATGCGGACCCGCCGCAACGACTGGAGATATCTCCTACGTAGACGTCGCCTGCTTCCCGTTCAAATCCGGAGTCCGCCGTCCATTTCTCAACCGCCTTTCACTTCGATCTTCTTGACCGGCTTTTGCGCCTCGGCGGTCTTCGGAAGCGTCACCGTGAGAACGCCGTTCTTGAAGCTCGCCTCTATCTTGTCGGAATCGACAGTCTCCGGGATGCGAAGCGCGCGCTCGAACGAGCCGAACCGACGTTCCCTCAATTGGAAGTCCTTGTTCTTCTCTACCTCGTCCTCTTGCTTCTCGCCCTTGATCGTCAGGACGCCATTCGCGATCTTGACCTCGACGTTCTTCACGTCGAGCCCCGGCAGCTCGGCAGTCAGTTCGAACGCCTTATCCTGCTCAACCAGATCGACGGCCGGAGCACCGATCCAGGAATCAGGGAGCCAGAACGGCTCGAAGGCCGGCCTACGGAACGACCTCAATGGGTTCATCGTAAAATCCTCAAACACCCGGTCAATTTCGCGCCGAAGATGCTCGAGCGGTTGCCAAACGTGCATAGCGCTCGCAGGGGCCAAATGCTTGGCTTCTATAGTAACAGGAACTTTCGTTTCATCCTGTGGCATTTGAAAATCCTTTCGAAATTCTCTTCAGAATAGTCCGAATAATCTGGATTGCATTGATCTCGCGCAATTCGTTTAGGCTTTGTGATCGAGGATCGCGTCCACGCGGGCAACCGTCGGCCGGCGCGTCCCGCGTCCGGCGGCTACATCCGCGCGCCTGAGCGCGGCAGAGAGCGGTTCCGACGGCGATCTCCTCCAATGATCGAAACGCGGGATCGGCGCTTCCTTCATGGGGCCGGCTGCCGAGCCGTCCAGGGTCTCGGGCGCCGGCGCTCTCCACTTAGCCGGCGCTCTCCACTTACGTGAATCGCGATGGCGCCACTTTTGATTGCGGAAAAGCGGAAATGCCGTTACGATCCCTTCATTCGAACCGCAGACGAAGCGCAAGCGGATCGACGCCGTCGCGGACGGGACGCGGCCGCTTGCGAGGAAATGGCCGCATGACGAAAAAAATTCACCCAAGGTCGCGCGTAAGCCATTGAAAAGGCTAGTTTCAGTCGAGAGAATCCAAGAAAATCCAAACATCCGAAAGCGAGAATTTGCGGAGCCGTGACGCCGCCCCGCGCACGCCTGAGGAAATCCAAATGAAAGCCCTCACGCCGCCGCGCGGTCGTTCTCCCGGATCTCGTAGATCTGGAACGCCTCGCTGACGCCGCGCAAACTCAAATGACGCGACGTCGTGCGATAGCCCGTTTCATGCAGGAGACGCGCTGTTTCCGGGCTCTCGACGATCGGCTTCGTTGCGAGCACCGCTGCGGGCTCGGCGAGGCCCTGCACCCGGGCCGCAATGTTGACCGTCTGCCCGAAGTAGTCCTGTCGGTCGTCGAGCATCACCGCAAGGCACGGCCCCTCGTGCAGGCCGATGTTGAGCGCGAGGTCCTCGCTGCCGCGCTCGGCGTTGATCTTTCGCATCGCTTCCCGCATCCGCATGGCGGAACGGAGCGCCCGGTCGGGCGTGGGGAAAGTCGCCATCACCGCGTCCCCGATCGTCTTCACCACGGCGCCGCCTTCGGCCGAAACGGCGGCGATCAGTTCGCCGAAATGGCTGCGCACCAGATCGAAGGCCGCAAGGTCGCCGACCCGGTCGTAGAGCGCGGTCGAGCCCCGGAGGTCGGTGAACAGAATCGTGAGGCTGGTGATCTTGAACCGCTGCTCGGGATCGAACGTGCCGCTGCGATAGAGGTCGCGGAAAACCTGATTGCTGAGGAGCCGCGTCGCCGTCAGGAACGGCTGCCGGTTCACGGAGAGCTCGTTCAGTTCCTTCCCGTGCACCCAGAGCGCGGGGAGGGTGCGGCGGGCCGCCTTGTTCTCGAACGTGATCCGCACCGGCCCCGGCGCCAGCGTCACCGTGCCGCTGTGGGCGTGCGATTCTGCGAAAATCAGCGAGAGCGTACGCCGTTCCTGCGTTTCGTCACCCGATACGTCCAGGAACACCGAAGCGTGAGTCACCGGGTCGAAGGCGATGATGAATCCCTTCGGCAGGACGAGCGACATGGACGCCCTTTCCCCGGGACCCAGCTCCATCTGATCGAGCGTGACGCGGCCGACCGCGCTCTCGATGTCCTCCGGCAGGTCGGCGCCCGAACCCCAGAAGATCTGGCGCATGTATTCCGCGTGGGACAGGGAGTCGGGATCGTGGGCGCCGATGCGCCGGATGCGTGGGTTGACCGTGAACGTGACCTCGATCAGATTGTCGAGCGTCGGCTCGTGGCCTTCGGCGCAAAGCGAGCAGAAGTACTCGTGCCGGTTGATCGTTTTCAGCGCCCCGGCGGTCTCCAGGACGCCGCCGCATCCCGGGCAAAGCACGTTCCATGACATGTCGAACAGGCCAAGCCGCGCGGCATGCACCAGCGCGCCGATCGTCGCCTCCTCGCCGAGGCCGTGGGTGGCGGCGAAGACCAGCGGATTGATGCGGTTGAGCGACCGGTCGGGCGCGGAGGCGACGGCCGTCTTCAGGCCCTCGGCCGCCGATGGCTCGGCCGTTTGGCTCAACAGGTCCCACAATGCGGCTGATTCGGTCATCGGGCTTCCTCCGATTGGCGCGTCCCGCTCATGTAGGGCCGGTCCCCGTCCCGCGCCAGAGCGGGCCGGCAATGTGGCGGCGGAGCGCGGCGAAGTTGAGACCGCTCGTCCCCGGTCGGCCGAACGCCAGTTTCCTGTGCGGGCCGAGGGCCGCTTTTGATCCCCCGCAAACACGCGCTGCAGGAACAGGTTATGATTATCGTTCGGTCAGCGGAGGCCTCAACCGGCTTCCGTCGGAGCCGCGCCGGATCGGAGGGTCCTCATGCAAACCCCAGTCGAGATCGCCTTTCGGCATTATCAGCCGTCGGATGAGGTGCGGACGGAAATCGCCGCGCAGACGCGGCGGTTGGAAAAATTCGGCCCGGACATCACGAGCTGTCACGTCGTCGTCACGGGACCGGAGGGCCGGCGCCGCAACGGCGGCCTGTTCCAGGTCGAGCTGCGCATCGCCATGCCGAGCCGCAAGGACGTGATCGTCGACCGGCGGCACGGGGACGCGCCCGAGCATGAGCACGCCCTTGCGGCGGTCCGCCAGGCCTTTGACGCGGCCAGGCGCCAGATCGAGGACGCAGAGCGCGAGTTGCGCGGCGAGGTGAAGGTTCACGCGCCGGAGGACCGCGGACGCGTGACGAAAGTGATCGCCGGCGCCGATTATGGGTTCATCGAGACGGCCGACGGGCGCGAGGTCTACGTGCATCGCAACGCGGTGCTGGACGGGGCGTTCGACCGGCTGAAGGTCGGCGACGAGGTCCGTTTCGTGGAAGAGGAGGGCGTCAAGGGTCCCCAGGCGAGCACAGTCCGTTTTACCGGGCGCCGCCGGTCGGCGTGAGGCTGTCGCGCCCGTCTTCAGCGGGAACGACAGCCGTTCGAATCATTCCTTTTAGGGGGCGCCGCCGCGGCCAGGGACCGCGGGCGCTCCTCGAAGCGTAGGAGACGACAATGCGGAGACCGATCATTCCTCACGACGCATTTGTCTTTGTCGGCGACGGCCGCAAAGCGCTGTTCCTCCGGAACGCCGGCGACGAGAAATTCGCCCATTTCGTCATCGAGCAGACGTTCGTGGACGACAATCCGCCGACCCATGATCAGGGCACGGATCGTCCCGGCCGCGCCTTCGCCAGCGCTGCCGGCGCACGCAGGAGCGCCATGGAGCCGACGGACTGGCACGACATCGAGGAGCATCGGTTCGCCGAGCGCGTCTCCAAGGCGCTGGAGCGGCTGGCGCGCGAGCGCAAGGCGCCGGCCCTGGCGATCGCCGCCCCGCCGCGAACGCTCGCGGACGTGCGCGGCGCGCTCGCCCCCGACGTGAGGGCGAAGGTGGTTATCGAAATCAACAAGGATCTCACCCGGATGCCGGTGTGGGACATCGAGAAGTACATCTTGGGCGCGATCGTGAGCGCCTGACCTCTGCGTCGCCGCCCGCCGCCGGAGCGCCCTCGCGTGGGCGCATTGATTTGGGTCAAGCGCGCGTCGGGGCGATCGCCTAGGATAGCTGCTTCGGAGACGGCGGGCGGTCGGCCAAGGATTTTTCATGACGCGTGAAACGCACTCGCAATGCGGCGGGGAAGGGGGGGCGGAGGCTGGCGCAGAGCGCGAGCTCAAATTCGTCGCCGATCGCAAGACTTTGAGGGCGGCTTTGGCGTCGCCGCCGCTCGGGGGCGAGGCGGGGCCTCCCGCATGGCGAAAGCTGAAGACGGTGTATTTCGACACCGACGAGGGCGACCTCTCCCGCGCCCGCGTCGCGCTCCGCGTACGCCGCTCGAGAGACGGCTGGGTCATGGGCCTCAAACGCGCCGCCGCAGAAGACCGGGGCGCCTTCGAGCGCGAGGAGACGGAAGTCGCTTCGCCATCCGGCGATTTGGACCTTTCGCTGTTCGACAAGGCGACCGCGCGCGAGATTACGGACATCACGGGCGACAAGTCGCTCGCGCCGCGGTTTGGCTCCGACATCCGCCGCGCCGCCCGGACCATCGAAACGAACGGGGCGGCGATCGAGGTCGCCTTCGACGAGGGGTTTTTGTTCGCCGGCGAGCGGCGGGCGCCGACGGCGGAGATCGAGCTCGAACTGAAGTCCGGGCCGCCGGCCGCCCTGTTCGACCTCGGGCTCGCGCTGGTTGAGGCCTTTCCGGTGCGGCTTGGACTCCAGAGCAAGGCCGAGCGCGCCCACGCGCTGATGTCGGCAGAGCCGCCCGAGCCCGCGTATGCGGAGGACCCAACGCTTCGCCCGGATACGCCTCTCGACAAAACGATCGCCGCCGTCATGCGCAATTGCCTCGCGCACTTCCTCGGCAACCTGTCGGCGCTGGAAGCGGGCGACGCGGTCGAGGCGGTGCACCAGATGCGGGTCGCCATGCGCCGGCTGCGGTCGGCGCTGGGCCTCTTCGGCCGGGCTTTCCCCTGCGCAGAATTTGAGGCGCTGCGGGCGGAATCGGCGCGGATCGCCGCCGTGCTCGGCGAGGCACGCGACTGGGACGTGTTCGTCGAACGGCTCAGCGACGGCGCGCTCAAGCGGTTCGCTCAGGACCCCGGCTTCGACGTCGTCCTCGCCGCGGCCGAGGCGAAGGGCGCCGCTGGCCATGCGGCCGTGAAGCAGGCGGCAGGCGGCAAGGCGGTCGCGCGCTTTGCGCTCGGACTCGAGCGGCTCGCGGCCGCGCGCGGCTGGCGAAATGGGGCCAGCGAGGAGACGCTCGCCGCGCTCGACCAGCCGGTCGACGTCTTCGCCGCGCAATGGCTCGAGGCGCTCGACCGCAGGGTCCGGCGGCGCGGACGCCATTTCCGGTCGCTGACCCCGGAGGCGCGTCATGCGCTACGCATCGCCATGAAACACATGCGCTACGCCACCGAGTTCTTCGGCGGCCTCTTTCACCCGAAGTCGGCCGCCAAACGCTACATTGAGAAGGCCGCCGCGTTGCAGGACCTGCTCGGCGATCTGAACGACGCGGCGATCGCGCTCCGCCTTGTCAAGGCGCTCGGACCCGCGAAACATGGACAAGCCGCCTACGCGGCGGGCGTCATCGCCGGGTGGTGCGCGCGGGAGAGCGAGGGCGATCTGGTCGCGCTGAGAAAGGCTTGGCGAGACTTCGCCACGACTGCGCCCTACTGGCGGCGCGAAGACAAGAACGGCCGGCGCGAGTCGGCGTGAGGGGCAGGAAATGGTGGCAAAGGTCGAAATCGTCGAGCGGCTGGGCGAGGGCGCGGTTCTTCTGCCGAGCCTGATCGAAGCGGGACTTGCCGCCAACGATCGCCTGAAAATCCGGCTGACCCTGCTGCAGGAGGCCTCGGCGCAGGCGGCGACACCGGGCCGGTCCGCGCCGTCGATGGAGCGTGAGCTCAGAAGCGTCGGGCTCGCCGATCCGGCTTTCAGCGCGACCGTGTCAGGCGCGCGCCGCATCGACGCGGAAACGTTCCTGGCGCCCGGCGCCGAAGCCTTGGCGGCTGGCATGGCGAGCGATCTTGCGGCCATGCTGCGGCCGATCGAGGTCGCCGAAGCCGACGGCGCGGCGGCGCTGAAGGCGCGCGTCGAGGCGACGCTCGCCGCGCTTCC
>NZ_JBKQOT010000257.1:0-3675 GCF_052145395.1 Roseiarcus sp. | reverse complement strand
GTCGATCAGCGAGGCGGCGTCCTCGGCGACGGCGAGGCTGCGCAACGCGCCGACGAACAGGCCGAGCGCGTGCACCGGCTGGCGCAGATCGTGGCTGGCGGCGGCGAGGAAGGTCGACTTGGCGAGGCTGGCGCGTTCGGCGATCTCCTTCTGCCGCTGAAGATCCTGGGCCAGTTCCTCGGTCTCGATCTGAAGGCGAACCAGTTGCGCGAAGGCGACATTGGCCCGGAGCCCGAGCCCGCCCATGCCGCCGATGAAGATCAGCATCAAGACCGGCGCGAGCCCATGCAGGAGGGGATCAGGCGCGAACACGCCCGATATCGCGAACGGAACGGTCGCCGCCAGAAAAAACGGAACGAAGGTCGGCAGATAGGGACCGAACGCGGTGATCGCGCCCGCGGCCATGCAAAGCGTGTCGATCAGGACCAGTAGGACGACGTCCGCGCGCCCGCCGACCGGCAGCCCGATCGGCGCCCAGCCGAACCCGAGGCCGACCCCGAGGTTGACCAGGGAGAACGCCAGTCCCCAGGCGCGCCAGTTCCGGTTGGCCGAAGACGACCGCCGGTGGAGGGCGCGCAACACGAGATTGGCGAGCGCGCAAGCCAAGATGTACGCCACCCAGGCCGCGGCGGTCCGCGGCTCGACTTGGCCGAGCGCGACCAGCCCTCCGGCGAGGATCGCGGCCGCCGCAGCGGCTGCGACCGCGGCGACCAGGATGAAATCGAACATCGCGTCGACCTGGGCCGCGCCAAGGCGGTCTTGCCTGTTTTCGACGCTGATCGCCATGGCGCGCTTCGTCCCCTGGGGCCTCGCCGATCGTCGATCGCGGGCCGCCGCCCGTCCATCAATGCAGAGAGCGGCATCCCCGGCAACCGGCGCCGCGCTCCCGGAGGGTTTGCTCGGACGGACGTCGCGCCGGCTGGGCGCCTCGGCCGGCCGGACGCCTCCCCACAAAAACGGCGGCGCCGGCCTGTGGGCGACGCTTTTTCCGGCCTCACGGCCGGGATGGGGACAGGCGCGCCTCTCGCGGCGTGCAACTGAAACGCTGCCGGAACATCCGGCTGAAAGAGGAGGGGTCGTCGAACCCACAGGACGAAGCGACGTCGGCGATCGTTTGCCTGTTGTCCGGGTCGCCAAGGGTTTCGTAGGCCCGCGTCAGGCGGCGCTCGGAGATGAACTCCATCACCGAATGGCCGTGCAGTCGAAACAGCCGGTAGATCGCCGAGCGCGAGCAGCCCAGCTTCAGGGCGAGCCACTCCGGCGAAAGTCTACGCAGGCCGAGGTTGCGCTCGACGAGGCGTTCGGCGGCTTCGAACAGCCGGTCGGAAGGCGTATCGGCGGCGCCGTCGAACCGGCGAACGACGAAATCGAGCGTCTGCAGCGCGAATTCGGTGCAAGCGCCGAGCGCCGCCGCGCGCTCGCTCTCCTCCATCGTCGGCAGCGCGTCGACGAAACTGCGCAAGTTGGCGTAGAGCATCGCGGTCAGCGGCGTCTTTGGCAGGATCCGTCCGCCCAGGAACGCCGGGTCGCGGCCGATCGCCGCCGCGACGAGCGGCCTGGAAAGCCGGAAATTGACCTCGCGATATTCGCCGGCGTCCAGCGTCGTCGCCTTGGCGAGATCCACGACGAGAAGGTCGCCGGTCTCGACGCGAAACATCCGGTCCGGCTCTCCGACCCAGGTCTCCCGGCCGATGTGCAAAGCGGCGCTCAGCAGGATCTCGTCGCCGCCGTCGCGCCGGCGGACCTCCGCGGTGCGGCGCAGAATGATCGGGTCGGAACGGCCGTCGCGAATCTGGCTCCTCGCTCCGAAGTAGCCCCTGATCCGGCCGCGGTACGGGGCGCCGAGATCCTCCTCGTGAAAATCCGCGTCGCTGCGGTTGAGCACGCCGAAGCGCCAGAATTCGCGGCTCTGCGCCGCCGGCACCACGACCGTCGACGCCTCGAAATACCGGCTCGGTGCCGCTTTTCGCGCGGGTCCCTTGCTGCTCATCCCCGCAATCCCCCAGCCGGCGGCCCCTCTTTGATTCCCGGATCGACGACCCCAGCGTGGAACGCGGCGCACAGAACACTGACACGCCAGTCCCACCCTCTTCAACAGATATTGCCCGATAGTGCGGAACCGCTATTCGCTTAGCGGAATGGAATTTTGCGGGAAAAGGCGATGAAAACGACATTCCTCAAGACTGTCGCCGCGTGCGCGGCGGCGGCGCTGCCGGTCGGGCTGGCGTCGGGCGGCGCGCTGGCCGCAATCAACCTTGTTCAGTCCCACCGCGCCTGAAAGCGCCTGTGAGCCTGGGACTCCGGCTTGGTTGGGTAGACTGGCGCGCCTCGTTTGGCACGCCGCGCACAGAGGCCTGACACGCCGGTCCTACCCGTTCCGGCAGGTTGACGGGGATAGTTTCGGCGTCTCGACTTATTTTCACATTGCCGCGCCGTTACGAGACGGATCTGACGGCGAAAACGCAAGGGGAAGAGAAGCCATGTCGAAAACAATCGTCACGCGCGCAGGCGTTCTGTGCGCCGCGCTCGCCGGTTCGGCGGTCCTGGTCGGCCCAGCCTCGGCCCAGTTGATCAACGCCGGCCTTGGCAGCGTCGGCCCGGGCGGCAGCCCAGTCACGACCGTCGGCGGCTCGTCAGCATTGAGCGCGGCTTTGGGCTGGTATCAGTTCACCGTCGTGCCGGGCGGCACGCTCACGACGACGCTCGAGACGACTACCGATCCGATGGGCGCCGGGAACATGCTTCATGTCGTGACCGACAGCGGCGACTGGCCGCCGGCCGAGCAAGGCAACGGATTCGGACAAGAGTTCGTCGGCGACAAGGTCTATGCCGACGCGACCCTCACCTACGACATCCAGGTCCTCTCAGGCCAGGTGACCGGCGGGCTGGCGCTGGACGTCGGGTACGGCATCGGCGTTTTCACCAGCTCGACGCCGGTCACTGACGCCACGACGGGCGGATGGGTCCAGGTCACGGATCATTTCACGGGCGCCGATCTCGCGTCGGGCGTGTACTTCGAGACGGAGACCCTGGGGACCGGCGCAACATACAACGTCGACAATATCGCCTTCACCGGAACCGCGGTTCCCGAGCCGACCACGATGACGCTTCTCGCCGCCGGTCTCGGCGGCATGGTCATGCGCCGCCGCAAGGCCAAGACGGCGCGCGCGATCGAAGCTTGAGGAGGCTCCGTGCGCCGCGGGTCGACGACGCTCGAGTGACACGCGGCGCACAGGGAATGGACACGCCTCGCCTACCCGGCTCGAGCTGGTTGAGGCCAATGTCTGCGACCACCGTTCAAGAGGTGGGTTCGTTTCTCAGCAGGCCGTTGAAAAAGTCGAACTCGGACTCATTTTGATTCAGGATTGAACCACCTTCGATTCCTCTTTGTTCTCGGACGTTCCGAGAACAAATGACTTTTTCGACACCCTGTTTAAGAGCCGATCGCAGAGAAGGGGGAAGTTATGGGACAAGAAAATCTACCGATTGGCGCAAAAATACTCGTGGGCGCGGTCGCGGCCTAGAGCCTGTGCAGCCTGTCGTCGAGGGCTTCGGCCGAAGTCGAGGTTTTCACCGGCATCGTCACCTCCGATTCCGAACTCAACGCTTTGGGCGTGTCGGGCTCCGGAGTAAACACGTATGTCGGCCAAATGGTCACAATGACGGTGACGTTCG
>NZ_JBKQOT010000256.1:0-8030 GCF_052145395.1 Roseiarcus sp. | reverse complement strand
TTCGCCAGCTCCTCCATCATCGCCTTGATGGCCTCCGGCGTCATGCTCGTCTCGCCGAGATCGAAGGTGATCTTCTCGAGCTTGCCGGTGAACGGGGCGGGAACCTGATAATCCGCATCGTCCACCGACGTGCCGGTGTCGAGGCCGACGTCGAACGTCTCGTCCCAGGCCCAGATGAACGGCTGGGTATGAGGCAGCGCGCGTGTGGCCACGGCGGCGCCGTCCACGGAGAGCGTGCCGGTTCCTCCGCGCCCGACCGGCATGCCCGCCGGGTCCATCTTCCAGTCGAAAACGATCTTGTGCTTGCCGGGCGGCAGCGAGTCCGGGCTCTGCCACTTCGGCCGCTCGATGTCGAGCAGGTTCATGGTGAAAGTCGGCTTGCCATCCTTGAGATAGAGCCCATAGCCAGAGAACCGTCCGCCCTGCGTCACGAGCACGCCGTTCGCCCCGCCCTGCGGCACCTCGATCTCGGCGGTGATTGTGTAGGAGCGGTTGAGGATCGAAGGCGCCACGGCGAACTGGTTCGACGCATTCGGCGAGGTATAGACGAACTGCGTGCGGCCCGCGGCCGGTCCGGGGCGTTCGACGGTCAGGACCGCGACCTGCGAGGCGTTCAGCGGCAGCACGTTGTTGCGCACGGCCTCGATCATCCAGAGCTCCTGCATCTGCCGCAGCCGCTCGGGCTCCTGCGCGGCCAGATCGCTCGTCTGGGTCGGATCCTCCTTCAGGTTGAACAGCTCCCATTTGAACCCGTTCAGCACGTCGACCGGCGGATGCCCTTTAACGCCCTCCCATGGAAACACCGCGGGAATGGTGCTCGCCATCCAGCCGTCGTGGTAGATTGCGCGATTGCCCAGAATCTCGAAATACTGGGTGGTGCGCGTCGAGGCCGCGTCGGCGGCGGCCTTGTCCCAGCTATAGACCATGCTCACGCCATCGTAGGGGCGCTGGGCGATGCCATTGACCATGGTTGGTTGCGGGATTCCGACCGCATCGAAGATCGTCGGTATGATGTCGATAACGTGGTGGAACTGGTGGCGGATGCCGCCGGCGTCCGTAATGCGCTTGGGCCAGGTCGCCACCATGCCGGTGCGCGTGCCGCCGAGGTGCGAGGCGATCTGCTTGACCCATCGATAGGGCGTATCCATCGCGAAGGCCCAGGGCACCGCGAAGTGCGGGTAAGTCTGATCGGTGCCCCACGCGGGGATCAGCGGCAGCATCTGCTCGACGGTGAAGGAAAAGCCATTGAAATAGGCGACCTCGTTCGACGTGCCGTTCATCGAGCCCTCGGCGCTCATGCCGTTGTCGCCGCAGACCCAAAGGATCAGCGTGTTGTCGAACAACCCGAGCTTCTCGACGGTCTCGACGACGCGCCCGATCTCGTGGTCGACATAGGCCATGTAAGCGGCCCAGACGTTGATTTGGCGCAGGTAAAGCTTCTTCTGGTCGGCGGACAGCGTCTCCCACCTTGGCAGAAAGTCCGGCCAGGGCGGAAGTTTGGCGTTCGCCGGCACGACGCCGAGCTTTTTCTGGTTTTCGAAGATGCGCTGGGCGATCGCGTTCCAGCCGTCGTCGAACAGGTGCATGTCCTCAATGGTCTTGATCCACTCCGGGGTCGGATGGTGCGGCGCATGCGTCGCGCCCGGCGCGTAGTGGATGAACCAGGGCCGCTTCGGATCCGTCGCCGTCTGCGTGCTGATATACTCGATGCAATCGTCCGCCATGGCCGTGATCAGGTTCCAGCCCGGGTTGCCGTTGTAGGGGTGGATCGGCGTGGTGTTTCGGTAGAGGTTGCCCGGCTGCCACTGACTCGTGTCGCCGCCGATGAACCCGTAGGTAATCGTAGCCTTGACCGACCGGCCAGTGCTCGAAAGGTCCTTGCGGGCTCGCCTCCCAGGTCGGCACATTGTGGTTCTTGCCGAACCACGCGGTGGAGTAGCCGTTCTCCTTGAGGGCCAGCGCTCCGTGCGCGGTCTCGGGCCGCGTGATGGAGTCGTAGCCGGGATAGCCGGACGCCGCTTCGGCCACCGTGCCGAAACCGACCCCATGATGGTTCCGGCCAGTGAGCATCGCGGCCCTTGTCGGCGAGCATAGCGCCGTGTTGTGCATCTGGGTGTAGCGCAGGCCGCGCTGAGCCAGCTTGTCCAGAGTCGGCGTCGGCACGACGCCGCCGAACGCCGAGTTCGAGCCGAAACCCGCATCGTCGATCAGGACGAGCAGCACGTTCGGGGCGCCTTCGGGCGGCATGACGGTTGGCGGCCAGCCCGGCTGACTGTTGACGAAGTTCGGCGCGATGAAGCCCTGGAAGGGCGGCGTCGGCGTCGGCAACACCTTGCTGTCAGGAAACACAGTCGTAGTTGCCGACTGCGCCTGCGCCTCGCGGATCAAGGGCACGCCGAAAGCCGTGGCGAGCGCCGCCTTGGCCGTCGAGAAAAAGAGCTGCCGTCTGTTCATACCGTCCTCCAGCCAGTCCATTTGAACGCAGTCGTTCGAGCACGACCTTTTTCGCGAGCGGACCGAGCGGGTCCGCGAAGTCGCAGACAAAGGCGGCGAAGCGCGATTGCTTCGTCGCCATAGTCCGTCTTCAGACGGGCGTCATTCGACGCCCTATGGCTCCTTTCCATGACAGACTCGCTACGCATGCTGAGCCGCCATGATCTCGTCGGCGAAGCGCCCCTTGCGCACGAGGTCGGCCATGGTCCCCATCGGCTTTTCGATGTGCTGAAAGAAGGCCTTGTAGCCTTCGCAAAGATAGTTGAGCCCGCCTTCGCCGTCGGGCGCCGCGATGAACCGGTTGCGCGGGCATTCGCCGTAGCACGCGAACAGCACCGGACACTTGCGGCAATATTGCGGGAGCGTGTCGTATTTCGCGTCGCCGAACCGGCGCTGCTTTTCGGAGTGCACAAGATCGCCGAGCGGGGTCTTGCGCACATTGCCGATGAGATGGTCCGGCTCGACGAAATGGTCGCAGGAATAGACGTCGCCGTTGTGCTCCATGACCAGCGAGGCGCCGCAGGTGGGCGAGACGATGCAGGCGTTGTGCTGGCCGAGCCAGCTGCCGAGCGCCACATCGAAGGTGACGACGAAGACCTTGCCGACGTCCCGCTTCACCCACTCGTCAAAAATCGCGATCAGGAACCGACCGAAGGCATCGGCCTTCACCGACCGGTCGGTGACCAGGTTTCCCGTCTGCGTGTAGAGCGGCCGGTCCGATCCCCGCGGACCGCCCCAGCCGCGGTTGGCGAGCGCGATCGTTTCCCGCGTCGCGCGCTCGACGATCGGGATCAGCTGGATGTACTCGGCTTTTAGCTCGTCGCGAAGGAAGCGATAGACCTCAAGCGGATGATCGGCGTTAGCGGAATGGACTGTGCACAGGATGTTGGCGTCGACCTTGTGGGTCTGCAGGATCTTCCAGCCGCGAACCGCGTCGTCGAAGCTGCCGTCCGAACTCTTGGTCACGCGATAGGCGTCGTGCAGGGCGCGCGGCCCGTCGATGCTGAGGCCGACGAGGTAGCCGTTCTGCTTGAAGAACCGCGCCCATTCGTCGTCGATCAGCGTGCCGTTGGTCTGGATGGTGTGCAGGACGCGCATGCCCGGCGGACGGTATTTTTCCGCGAGCGCGACCGAGCGGCGGAAGAAGTCGATCCCACGCAGCATCGGCTTGCCGCCCTGCCACGCGACTTCGATCTGCGGCCCGAACGACGATTGCATGAGCTGCCTGATATAGGCTTCGAGAACGTCGTCCGGCATCAGCGGGCTCTCGCGCGCCGGATAGAGGTTCTCCTTCGACAGGAAGAAGCAGTACTGGCAGCCGAGGTTGCACGCCGCGCCCGCCGGCTTCGCCAGAAGGTGATATGCGGATTTCGCGGTCATGCCGGACGCGCCGAGGGCAAGGAACTCGGGCCGTGCTCGCAACGCATTCGGCCCGGTGCGTCGGAGATCCTATTCATGGACTGCGTGCTACACACGCTCGCTCCTAAGAACCCAGCGATTCAGGCGCGCATTTCGAACGGGGACAATGCGTCCGATCGTTACAGCGCGGGCGCGCCGATGGCGCCCCGATCCGCCCGCAGCACTCTATCGGTCGGCGCGGCCGCCGTCATTGACTTGGCGGGCAAAAAATTGACTTATTGGGCACGAGGGACCTCTTGATGTCGGCGCGCCCGAAATGGGCCGCCGCGGACGGCAGACAGGCGTTGGATACTCTTGCTCGGCCAGGACTGCGCTTTCCGACTGTCAAGGTTCGGAACCTTGCCGCGATTCCGCCGACCCTCGCCGAACTCGGCGCCGCCCCGGACGCGGTGATCCGGCAGGCGGGCATCGACCCGAAGCTCTTCTTGAACCTCGAGGCCGTCATTCCCTTTTCCGCACTGGGACGGCTGGTGACCGAGTGCGTCACGGCCACGGGCTGCGAATGCTTCGGGCTGAGGGTCGGGACGAAGACGCGGCCGACTGGCATGGGGCTCACCGGTCTCGTCTCGATTCATTCGCCGACGGTGCGCGAGGGGCTCGAAATCATCGTCGCGACCCTGCAGACGAGCGACACCGGCGGCGCCACCTTCCTCGACGTCCGTCGTGGCGTCGCCTGCTTCGGCTATGCGGTCACCGCGCCCGACATCGAAAGCGCCGACCAGATCGTCGACGCCGCGATCGCGATCGCCTTCAACGTCATGCGTCAACTCTGCGACCCCGGATGGCGACCGAACGAAGTGCGCCTCACCTGCGAGCCGCCGCGTGACAGAACGCCGTATGCGAAATTCTTCGAGGCGCCGGTCGAATACGGCGCGAAGGCGGGTTGCCTCGTGTTCGACGCGGCAATCCTCGGTCAGCCGGTGCACGACCGCGACCCGCATGCGGCGGATATTCTCGCACCGCTGCTGCGCGAGGCCGCCGGCAACGCGCAGGGCGATTTCGTCTCGACGGCGCGCGCTCTGATCCGCACCCAGCTCGCCGCCGGAATGTTGTCGCGCGAACGCGTCTGCCGCGCGCTGTCCTTGAGCGTGCGCACCTTCGTCCATCGGCTCGAGGCGCGCGGGCTCACCTACTCCGGGCTCGCGGACGAGGCGAAGTACGACGCGGCGCAGGATCTGCTCCGAAAAGGCGAGACGATCGCCGAGACCGCGGCGCGCCTCGGCTTCGCCGACCCGAGCGCCTTCACCCGCGCCTTCAAGGGCTGGTCGGGCGCGACGCCGGCGCGGTGGCGGGCGGAGCGGGGCGGATGAGGAGCGCGGCCGCCAAACTGCGAGGTCCGGCTAACCCTCTGAAATCATTGAATCGCTCGCCGCAGAACCGCCGCGAACCCCATCTAATGCATTGAAAAGACTGAGGTTCGGATCGAAATCGCCGGTCGTTGCCCGGCATCCGCCCGGAGGACCGACGCGCCGGCCGAGGCGGCGGTCCTTGGGGGCGCCCAATGGGCGACGGCGACCGCGCCGATCAACAGCGCGAAGACGAACCCGATGAGCCCAATCATCGCGCCCCACCGCACGCTAACCAGGAGAGTGACGGCCACCAGCGCCCAAAACAGGAACGAAACCAGCCCCATAATGTATACCCAACGCGTCCAGGCCTTGCGATCTTCATGACCTTTGGCCGTAACGACTCATGCGTCTCGCGGAATAAAAAATCGATCCGAGACGATGGCCCGAACCGTAAAGAACCTGTAAGGGACACCTCGGCTCGCGCGAAAGCGGCGTAGGAGGCGGCAGGGCGGCAGGGCTTCGAAGTCATTGGAATGTTCGCCGTCGAATCCATTGTTGCGCACACAGCTGTTCTTTTCACGACTTCAGCAATCGCTACCGGAAAGAGCTTGAAAATGTACACGAGCGCAGAACTTCAACTGCTTCGTAACGCCGACCCTGGCGTCAAGATTCCCAGCATCGACACCCCGACGGGCGATCCCCTTGCGGCGGCGTCGCTGAAGCCGCTCACCTCCCTGGAGAACAACGCCGTCCCGGGCGTCTCTTACGACCCGACGGAAAATCTGGTCAGAGTCACGGCGGCCGGAACAGTCCTCAGCGGATACAACTTCGGCAGCTCAGGAATCCCTCATTTCGTGAACGGCCTGACTTCGAGGGTCTTCGGCCCTCATAACGGGCGAACGCAGGGCCACAAGGTCCCACATTGAGCATGGCGTGATCTCTTTCTCGACAATTCGGAGCCCCGAATTCGCGCTTCAGGACTCGTCATGCGAGAATCGTCGCCGCAATGCGTCAACCTCCAGTTGCATTTGGGCCTTCGAAAAAATGAGGGGAAAGCTGAGCTTCGGCAGTGGGACGGTTTACGTCGAGGCCAACAATGTGACCATCAAGGACAGCAACTTCACCGCGACGACGGGATACTATGCCGTCCAGGTCCAGGGCGGCTACGGAAACACGACCGTAACCAGCAACACGTTCAACAGCGAAGCCATTCCCGCCCAGCTCGGCTGCTGGGTGACGTCGTCCGGCACGGTCACCGTCGCCAACAACACTTTCATCGATTCGCCAGCCGACGGAGTCGACGTCCAGGGCGGCGGCGTCATCTCCGGAAACTATTTCTCCGGCTCGGGCTACACGTCCGACGGCAAGCATCCCGACGCGATCTGGATCACCAACAGCACCGCTCCGATGACCATTTCGGACAACTTCATCGACTGGACCACGAACCCAAGCTCCATCTTCGGCACCAACGACTGCGTCCGCATCACGTCCGAAGAAGGCCCCGTCAGCAACGTGACGGTCACGGGGAACGACCTCATCGGCGGATCGACCAGCATCGACGCTGGCAACACTGGATCGTACGCGTTCAGCAACATCTCGATCGCCGACAACTACCTCGGATTTCTTCTGTATTACAACTTCATGCCGGGGCCGATGCAGGGGGTGACGTTGAGCGGCAACGTCATTTTCGACTACACCAGCCCCGAGTACGCCGCCAGCGCCTGGGCGGCCTACGAGAAGGCCGGCGCGCCAACGCCCAACGTCCTCGTCTCGACCAGCGGCTCGACCGTCAGCGCCTCGGGGACCGGCCCGACCACGCTCTACGGCAGCCTCGGCGCGCATCTGTTCGGCGGGACCGCCGAGAACAACCTCGTCGCCGGGTTTGGCAGGGAGTTTATCTTTGGCGGCGCCGGAGCGAACGTCTTCACGTTCATCAACCCCAATCGCGGTGACTCGCCGAGGTCGCTCCAAGCGTGATCTCCAATTCCGACCCGGCCAAGGACATCATCGACCTCAGCCATATTGACGCCAATCTGACGGCCGCGGGCGTTCAGAACTTCACCTTCATCGGCACGAACGCGCTCACCAGCGCCGGCGCTGAGGTCGATTACGTGCAGAATGCGGCGAGCGACACCACCACCGTCCAGGCCACGCTCGCCGGAGACGCCACGCCCGACCTGGTGATCCAGATCTCCGGCCTGCTGAATCTCACCGCGGCCAATTTCGCGCTGACGTCCAGCCAGTCCAAGGCGGACCTCGCCGCCGGCGCCGCCCTATCCGTCTCGACCCTGCGCTCGGGCTCCGCGAGCGAATATTCCTACACGAAAGTCACCGGCAGGGCCTGTTCGTCCTACGAGGCCATCGATGACGGGATCTACATCGCCGCCGACGATTTGAACCTGAGCGGGTCGTCGAACGAGATCGACCTTCTTCAGAACAAGGTCACGATCACCCGAGGCGATTCGGCCGAAAGCTTCGCGGTCGGCAGCGGTTCCTTCACCCTCGCCTATCACGCCAACGAGACGATCCAGGCGGCCGACGCCGGAGCGGAAACCTTCGCCTTCGGCTCGGGGTTCGGCAACGCGACGATCAACGGTTTTGCGGCGGCCGGAGCGAACGCCGACACCTTGCAATTGTCGATCTCCGCCTTCTCCTATAGCGGTGTCACGCGAGGATCCGAAATTCCTTTGGGTCGATGACGCGGAAATTGTCGGTGATGGTTGACGAGAACTCGTCGAACCGCTGTGGCACGGTTTCACGCAGGAAACCGAGCACGGCTTCGGCGAAGTCGCGGAATTTGGCGTAGCATCTGTTGTGGGTGACGTTCTC
>NZ_JBKQOT010000255.1:0-3897 GCF_052145395.1 Roseiarcus sp. | reverse complement strand
GGACACCGGCTCGATGTCATCGCGGGGGACTTCGACGCGCGCGTAGCCGTGCTCGCGGGCGTCGAACTTCGCCAGGTCGTTTCCCTCGACGGCGTAAAGCACGCCGTTGATCGTGGAGCCCGTCTCGCCGGGACCGGCCTTGCGCAGGCCGAGCGCGGTGAACCCCGAGGGAGACCGATCGTTCCAGGCGCGGACATAGCCGAACGCAGCCGAGACGCGCACCGGGATCGCCGGAACCGGCGCGCTGGCGGTAGAGCGGCGCGAGGCCGAATTGATCAGCGAGCCGTAGCCGAAAATGAACTGCGTCGGCTGGTTCGGAAGCTTTTCGCCCCACCAGTCCTTGGCCGCCGCCGGAGCGAGGAAGAGGACGAGCGCGCAAAGCGCAAAAAGCCGTTTCAGCGCCATTCCCCCTCCCCTCGTCCTCGGCCGAACGTTTTTCGGATCGTCCTGTCGGCGAAGCCCGACCAGAACCTAACGGCTGCTCCGCAGTGCGGCAACGACGTACCGTCCGTCGTCATTCCTCGTCCCCTCCTCCGGCATGGAGATTGGGAAACCGTCTGGCGAACCGCGCCCTCCGCCGCCCTCGGCGGCGACCCAGGCTCTGCTGTCTGGCCTGCGCCCCTGCAGGTCAACGCTCGGAGAGAACCGGCGCTTCCGGCAGGGGCCGGACCCGAATTTCGTCGGTCGACAACGCGCCCTCGGCGATCACCAGGCCGACTCCCCCATTTTCGAACGGCGCGCCGCTATCGTCCGTCGCGTGCAGGGTCGCTCCGCCGGCGAAGCCGGTTATGTCTGCGCCGCGAACCTCGAGCGCGAGCGTTATCGGTTCCTCAAAGGTCCAGCGGCACGGCGCCTCGGCCAAGACCGTGCAGGCGTCGTCGCGCACTTTGACCAGACACGCCCTGTTCCCCGCCTCCAGCTGTAAGGCGTAGTAGCGCCTGAGACCCTGGACGCGTGCGGCAAGGCCCGCGCTCGATCCGAGGTGCACCGCCACCTCGCTAGACAGGCGATAGTCCGTCCATTCCCGCGTGCCGCAGACAATGATTCCGCTGCCGCGATCCTGAGAGATGCGAAAAGCGGACGGGAAGTTCTTGCTGAAGAAACTGACGTTGTTGACCCAGGCTTTTCGCCAGAAGTCGCTCGGATCCTTGGGTCGTCGCAACGTCACGAGTGGCGCGCCGTCCCAGCGAAGCCAGTCGAGAAGCACGGTTCCGTCGGCTCTTCCGTCGCCCGACGTCAGCGCAAACGCCAATCTTCTGGATCGGCTGACCATCGAGGTCGGGAAGCGTCCAGTTCAGGATTCCGCTGTCGCCCGGCGCGCGCGCGAACGAAGGTCCGTCGAAATCGAAAAGCCGATCGTTCAGCCCATAGACCTTGATGCGCAACGCGGCCTGGACCGTCGACGTATTGGCGCGGTCGGCGATCAGGCGCGCCTTGACCGTCTGCCCGGGTAAACGCGGGGGACTGGCCTGCATGTCGTAGGTCCGCATGTCGACGACGTCGGGGGGAGAGAAGACCGGCGTCAGCGCGGCTCCGGACCGTCCCCTGGCCAGCCCCTCGAAGCGCAGCGCGAGGGCAGGCTGCCCGTCAACGTCGCCGTGCCCGACGGAAACAAGATCGCCCTGGATCGCATCGCGCTCGGCGATGAAACCCTGGACGCTCCCAGGAAGGGCCGCCCGGCTTGAATGGCACGAGTGCGCAAATTGCAGGCGCTCCAGACGGCTGATCGTGCGGAACGTTTCGACAAACAGGTCGCCGACCTGTTCGACATGCAGGACGAGATCGCGGCGCGATGGGCTAACGCGCCCACCAAAATAATCCAGTCAATGTCAGTTAATACGCGACATCAGACTCAACGTAACCGGGGCAAATTCCCGGGCACGCACTTGCACACAAGAATATGCTGCGGCTGCTAAGTTGAATCGAAAGAATCACTTACGCGCGCATCGAAAGGACCCGGACTGGGAGGCGGCAGTTCCTGCCCGGGAATTTGCCCCGGTTACGACTCAACGACCTAAGACATTCACGTCCCACGTGTGCTGGCGATGATGATTTTCGTGAGGATTTGCGATCTCCTCGTTTGGCCATAACGCGGTGCGGTAGACCCTGGCCCGGAATCCTTCGGCCTCGAAGCGGATAACGCTCCGCTCTGCGGCGGCGCGAGAAGCGAACACGCGATATTCGGGCCCGACGCCGTCAATGCCTAGAACGTGTACTGTGTACATCGCGGCCTCCCCTGAGGCGGTCCACTCGGCCCGGCGGTAATGGCCGATCGGGCCATGACTACTGACTGCCCGAGACGTGCGGAGCGTCTAAGCCGCGAGCTTGGGGACGGGGGAAAGGGCGTCTGTCCCTCAGGGGAACTTGTCGGAACTTCCCCTTGGGTTCGATATCTTCCCTCCATCGGGCCGCGATCCTTTTTTGCGGTAGCCCGCAAATCGCCCTGCGGCATCCTCAATTAGGCATCGGGTCGACGCGAGGAACAAGCGCGCGAAATGGTTAAGCGCCATCCTTCTTTCGTATACGCTCGACCTGGACGGGCGCGAGATTCACGCCTCGATCAAGGGCGACGCCAGCGGATAGCACGACCGACTCGTCAGGGATGACGCTCGGTCATTGGCGCGCGGCCGCCGCACCTCGGTTATTTCCCGGACCTGCGTTGTCCACCGTCCGATACCAAGCGGTCTTCGCGCCAAGAGCGGCCGTTCGTTGTCCGCGACCGAACCGCTGCAAAGCCAACGCCCGAGCACCATATCAGCCAAGTTGATGCCTCCGGGACTGCTCTGCCCATCGTGAAGTCCATGCGTCGGTCGATCCGTGACGGGCTACCTCGCACGCGAAAGAAGGATCGCGCTTACCCTTTCGCGCCCTTGCCTTTGCCTCGACCCGATATCCAATTGAAGATGCCGTAGGGCCAATTGCGGGCTCTCGCAAAAAAGGATCGCCGGCTCGGTGGTGGGAAGAAGCCGAAACCGAGGAGCAGTCCCCGAGGGACAATTGCCCTTTCCCCCATCCCCAAGCTGGCGGCTGAGACGCTCTGCACGTCTGGGCCGCTCAGTTCTCAACAGGCCGTCAAGCCGTCGCTCGCGGCCGCGATCGTGCGCAGTCTCAGGCCGTCCAATCCAGCACGATCTTCCCGCAGTCGCCGCGACGCATGATCTCGAAGCCTTCGAGGAACCGTCTGGCCGGGAGGCGGTGCGTGATGACCTTGCGCACATCAAGCCCGCTCTCCAGCATAGCGATCATCTTGTGCCAAGTGTCGAACATCTCGCGGCCGTAGATGCCCTTGAGGGTGAGTTGCTTGAAGATGACCTTGGTCCAGTCGACGAGCATCGGCTTCGCTGACAGGCCGAGCAGCGCCACCCGCCCGCCGGTGTTCACCGCGTCGAATAGCTGATCGAACGCCGCCGGAGCGCCGCTCATTTCGAGCGCAACGTCGAAGCCTTCAGTCATCCTGAGCCGGCTCATCGTCTGGCGCAGCTCCTCTTTCGACACATCGACCGGCACAACGTCGGCGACCTCGGCCGCGAGCTTGAGCCGACGCGGATTGATGTCGGTGATCACGACGTGGCGGGCGCCGACATGGCGCGCGACCGCGGCCGCCATGATGCCGATCGGGCCGGCGCCAGTGATCAGCACGTTCTCGCCGACGAGATCGAAGGAGAGCGCGGTATGGACCGCGTTGCCGAGCGGATCGAGGATCGCGCCGACTTCGTCGTCGACGTCATCGGGCAAGGGCACGATGTTGAACGCGGGCGCCCGCACATATTCGGCGAAGGCGCCAGGGATGTTGACCCCTATGCCGCGCGTTTCGGGATCGAGATGATAGCGCCCGCAGCGAGCGGCGCGGCTTCGCATCCCGATCACATGGCCCTCGCCTGACACGCGCTGGCCGAC
>NZ_JBKQOT010000254.1:0-12254 GCF_052145395.1 Roseiarcus sp. | reverse complement strand
ACGGGTGAATAAGAGGGTCGAATCCAGCGCCGAACGCGTGTCGAACGCATGCCGAACGCGCGCTGAATGACGCCGGATGGCGCCCGAATGCGCGTTGCTTCGCCGACGCCCGAGGACACCCAAATGTCTCGCTCCGATGGCGTTCAGGCGACCGGCTTAATCTGAAGACATCATGCTCTAGCGGTCAGGCGGCGCGGCTCGCCGGGGCGCGCGGGCTCACGCGCACGCGCAAGCCCACCGGCGCCATCGTGAAGCCGAACTGCTCGCGGACGCCTGCGGCGGGGCCGACCCGCTCGATGTCGAAGCTCTTAGCGAGCATCGACAGGGCCGTTCTCATCTCGATGAGCGCAAGCGACCGCCCCGGACACATGCGCGGTCCCGAGCCGAAGGGGGCGTGCGCCGAAACGTCATGCGCCCCGATCGTCTCTCCGAGCCAGCGTTGCGGCCGGCACGCCTGCGGGTCGGCGAAGCGCGCGCGATCGACGGCGCCGGGGCGCATGAGGAGCAGGATCGTCGTCCCCTTGGGGACGGCGAAGCCGCCGAGCGTCGTGTCGACGTTGGCGGTCACACCGTTGATCGGGGCCGCTGGTCTGAGCCGCATGGTTTCGTTCGCAACCGCGTCGGCGACGGCGAGGCGGTTCGCGGTCTCCACATCCGGTGCTACGTCCAACGGCCCGAGGACGTCGTCGGCCTCACGCCGGAGCTCCGCTCGCCAGCGCGGCGTTTCGCAGAGCTCGTGAATCGCCCAGGCGAGGGTGAAGGCGGTCGTGTCCTCGCCGGCGACCAGCATCGTCAGGAGATTGGAGATGATGGTCTCGTCGGAAAAGGGCCCGCCGTTCTCATCCACGGCGACAATCATCGACTCGATGAAATTCGTGGGCCGCGCCTCGCGGCCCGGGTCGACATCGAGGCGCTGGCGCGTCTCGATCAGCAAGGTTTCGAGCGATTCGCGGATCGCCACCAGGGCGCGTTCGAAGCGGCGGTCCTGCGGAAGCCGGATATAGCGCCGGAGGGAAAACGCCGCGGTGATGCGGCGGCTGATCGTGGGCAGAACCAGCTCCAGATGGCGCTGGATGGGGTCGGCCGGCTGCTCGATCGTGTTGGAGTCGAGCCCGAAGGCGATGAGGGTCGTCACGTCGACCGTGAACCGCTTCATCTCCTCGACGACATCCAGCGTGTCGCCGGCCGCCGCCGCCGTCTCCCACCGCCGCTTCAACCGGCCGGCGACGGTCCGGATATGCGGATAGAGGTCCTTGAGGCGGCGCTGCGCCAGCGCTGCGACCGCAAGCTTTCGTTGCGGGCGCCAGGCGTCGCCCTCGGCGTTGAACACGCCTTTGATCCCCGCCTCCGTGAATGTCGCGTCCGTGCGTTGGGTGCGCCGGAAAGTCTCGGGCCGCGCCCGCAGGGCTTCTTCGATCATAGAGAGGTCAGAGGTGGCGAAGACGGTGCGCCCTCCGACATGAAACTGGAAGGTCGGCCCGTATCTCCGGCTCCAGTCTTCCATCACGAGGTGCGCGCGGGCAGGATCGAGCTGAAGCGCGCTTCCGAGGATCGGGAGGCCTTTCGGTCCGGGCACAGACGCGAGCGGCCGCGTGGCGCGCGGCTTCTCCGCCGGCGCCGCGCGCCTCGAGACGTCGACGAAAACGGATTCGTCGCGTTCGATCGCCGGATAGGAGATGAGACATTCCGGCCCGTCGGGCCGCCGGCCCGAGTCGAGCGCGAACCGCCAGCGATGATTGCGGCAGACGAGGTCGTCGCCGTCGATTTCCCCCTCGCCAAGCAACGCGGCCCTCTATGCGGGCACCGCCCCTCGAAGGCGCGCCAGCCCGAACGGGTCCGGATGAGGACGACGTCATGACCGTTCGCGGAAACGGCGAAGGGCCCGTCGCCTGTGAGTTCGTCCGCTCTCGAAACGCGAACAAAGGATTCCGGCCTCATCGTCGCCCCTCGCTGCCCATGCACGGGGACCGTGCCGGAGACGCGCCGGTCCGAGAATTACCGCTTCGTGCACGCGGAAAATCTGATCGATCGCTTGCGGCTTGGCAAGGGCCGCGCGCCGGCCTCGGCCGCTTCTCCCCCCGCGTCACCGTGTCACTTGGCTTTTGAGCCCGATTGGCCGCCGGCGTCTTGCGCGCGTCGCGCGCGGCTCCTAAAGCCTTGAGCGGTACGCCGGGAGAACGGTCCGGCGAGCGCGTTGCATCAGAGGGAGGCAGCATGTCCCACAAGATTCTCGTCGCCCAGGGCGGCGGCCCCACGGCGGTGATCAACCAGTCGCTGGTCGGCGTGGCGCTGGAGGCGCGGCGCTTTTCCAGCATCTCCCACGTCTACGGCGCCCTGCACGGCGTTCGCGGCATCGTCAACGACGATCTTGTCGACCTGGGCCAGGAGACGGTGGCCAACCTCGAAGCCGTTGCGGCGACGCCCGCCTCGGCGCTCGGCTCGACCCGCGACAAGCCCGACCTGAAGTACTGCCAGGAGATCTTCAAGGTCCTCAAGGCGCACGAAATCGACACGTTCTTCTACATCGGCGGCAACGACTCGTCGGACACGGTGCGCATCGTCGCCGACGAAGCCAAGAAGGGCGGCCACGCGCTGCGCGCGATCCATATCCCCAAGACCATCGACAACGATCTCGTCGGCTTCGATCACACGCCGGGCTTCCCCTCGGCGGCGCGCTTCGTCGCGCAGGCCTTTGCCGGCGCCAATCTCGACAATGCGGCGCTGCCCGGCGTCTATTGCGCGGTGATCATGGGACGCCACGCCGGCTTTTTGACCGCGGCCTCGGCGCTCGCCCGCAAATATCCCGGCGACGGCCCGCATCTCATCTACGTGCCGGAGCGCACCTTCGTCGTCGAGAAGTTCCTGGCCGACGTGAAGGACGTCTACGAGCAGCACGGGCGCTGCATTATCGCCGCCTCGGAAGGCATCCACGACGAGAAGGGTGAGGCGATCATCACCAAGCTCGTCGGCAAGGCCGAGAAGGACGCGCACGGCAACGTGCAGCTTTCCGGCACCGGGGCGCTCGCCGACCTCTTGTGCGAGGAGGTCAAGAACAAACTCGGCATCAAGCGCGTGCGCGGCGACACCTTCGGCTACCTGCAGCGCTCGTTCGTCGGCTGCGTCAGCAAGGTCGACCAGCGTGAGGCGCGCGAGGTGGGTGAAAAGGCGGTGCAATACGCCGTCGGCGGCGTTCAGAACGGGTCAGTGGCGATAAAGCGCGTCGGCGATTACGCGGTCGACTATCCGCTAATCCCGCTCGAGACGGTGGCCGGCAAGACCCGGGTGATGGAAGACAACCTGATCAGCGAGCAGGCCAACGACGTGACCGACGCGTTCCTCGCCTACGCCCAGCCGCTCATTGGCGCGGACGTGCCGGAAGTCGCGAAGCTGCGCGCCGCAAAAGTGGCGAAGGCGGGCGTCCTTCTGGGCGACGGGACCTGACGGCCGGCTTAAGGCCCGTTCAGGAAAGCAAAAGAGACGGCAAGAACCCGGCGGCCTTTGGACGCCGGGTTTTGCGTTCGGCCGCCGTTATTCTGCCCATCGCCTCCAGCCTGCCCGGATCCCGCGCTCCCGCCCGCGGGTCTGTGCGGGCTCGCCGACCCGCTACGCAATCCCGCGCCGTCGCAAACTTGTGCAAGGTTCCGGCCTGCCGTTGGCCGTCCCCCACCATGTGGTAACATCGCCATGTCGGTCGAATGGCCGTCGCCTTCCGACCGGCCATGGAATCGACCCCGCAATCCGATAGTCGCGCGTCGTTAAACGAAGTCGGAGCCCTTATCGGTCTCGCCGCGCGGCTGCTCTACGTCAACGGCCAGACCACACGCAACATGATCGAGCGTTTGGAGCGCCTCGCCCATGCGCTCGGCTATTCGGCCGAGCTTTTCCCGAACTGGGGAGAGATCGTGATCCGCATCGCCCGGCTGGACGAACCGAACGCACAGACAATCGTGCCCGTCGCCGCCGCTCCCGTAGGCGTCGACATGAACAAGGTCATGGAGACGCTCAAGGTGGTCGATGCGGTCTCAGTTGGCCGGCTGGACGTCGCGGGAGCGAGCGCGGCCCTGCAGGATGTGGCGCGCCTCAGGCCGGCCTCGACGCTGCGTTTTGCGGCGTTCGCCGGCATTGGCGCGGCCGCGCTCGGGGTGATTTTCGGCGCCGAACGTGTTCCGGACCTCGTTCTGATCGCCCTCAGCGCGACGGCCGGCGCACTGCTGCGGCGGCTCATCGCGGCGCGCGGCGGAGGCCCCCTCATTCAGATCTTCTGTGCGGGACTGCTGGCCGGCCTCGTGGCCGCGCGCTCCTTGAGCTTCGCTCCGACGGCGAACGCCTATCTCGTTGCGCTCTGCCCCTGCATGGTGCTGATGCCGGGCGCCCACCTGCTCAACGCCGCGCTCGACTTCGCCCATCTGCGTATGGCGCTGGGACAGGCGCGCTTCGGTTTCGCGATGCTGCTGACGCTGCTGATCTGCGTGGGGCTGATCGCTGGTCTGTCGGTCGCCCGGCAAAGCCTGCCGCCGCCGGGTTTGGACGGCTCGACGCCGCTCGCCTTCGACGTGCTCGCCGCCGGACTCGCCGTCGCCGCCTACGGCGCCTTCTTCTCCATGCCATGGCGGGCCCTGCCCATTCCCGTCCTGATCGGCATGTTCGCCCATGGTTGCCGCTGGTTTGCGTTGAGCTCAGGCGCCAACGCGCCGCTCGGCGCGCTGATCGCTTGCGCCATCGTAGGCGCGCTGGTGACGCCGATCGCGAACCGCTGGCATCTGCCTTTCGCAGCCTTCGCGTTTGCTTCCGTCGTGTCGCTCATCCCCGGAGCTTACGTTTTCCGCTTCGCGGCGGAGCTGATGGCGGTCATGAATGCCGGCGCCAACGGAAACGTGCAGCTTCTGATGGCGCCGTTCCTGGACGGCGTGACCGCCGGCGCCATTCTGCTCGCCATGGGGCTTGGCCTCAGCCTGCCTAAGCTCTTGATGGAAGGCCTGTTTCCGACCCTCGCAGGAATTGAGCGAGGTCGGGGCCGCTAGAGCGAGATGAATTGAGATCGAATCGCGCGGCATCCGGCGGCTTTCGCGGCCACCTTTCCCCGAGGGGAAGGCAATCTGAGCCGCGCTCACGATGACGATGGAAACCCGCCGTCGCAGAGTCCTCAACGGTTACGGCCGGCCGGATAAACCGCGTCAACACCTTGAGAAGATTGCGTCCGCGCTCGGAATTTCGCTTGCGCCCGGAGTCTCGGGCCCTGCGGATGGGGCGCGAAGCTCGGGCGGCGCAATCGCGCGCGCCGAGCCCGGACAGGACTTTCACACGTTCGACCCGCCGCTGAACAATCGCCCGGAAAACGCGCCGCAAGACGTTGATAAGGTTGAATCCGCGCCCGAGAGGTTTGGCGCGCGGAAGCCGCATCCGCGTTCGCGGGTGCATCCGTGACGCCTGCTCTTGTGGGACCGATCGGCGCGGGATTTCTAAAAGTCCGCGCGACGCTGAATGGCGTGGCGGCCTGCTGACTAAGCGGCGCCGGGTTGCCAGCCGCCGCGCTCAAGGTCACACTCTGCGGACGCCGTCATCCACTGCGGAAGACACGATGCCCGACCCCGCCCCGCCGATTGCAGGCCTATTGGAGACGTCGCTTTACGCAGACGACGTGCGGCGGACGGCCGACTTCTATCGCGGCCTCTTCGAGTTCAAGGCGCTGGTCGACAGCCCGCGTCTCGTCGCCTTCGAGGTCGCAAAAAAGCACGTGCTGCTCGTCTTCCAGCGCGGCGCGACCGACGACGACGTCGTCGATGCGCGGGGAACCATCCCTGGCCATGACGGGAGCGGGCGGCTGCATCTGGCTCTGTCGATCGCGGCCTCGGACCTCGAGGCGTGGCGGGGTCGCCTCGCGAACCGGGGCGTCGCGATCGAGGGCGAGTATGGCTGGCCGCGCGGCGGAAAAAGCCTTTATTTCCGGGATCCCGACGGGGCGCTGGTCGAGCTTGCCACGCCCGGCCTCTGGTGGACGCCCGTCCGCGCCGGGACGGCCGTTGACAACGCGGCCCGAGGCGCATGAGCGCCGGCGCGGAACATTTGTTGGGTTTCCCGGGTTGTTGATACGAGGCGCATGGGGGCTTTGGCGCGAAGCAGCCCGCCGGCCCAGTGAGGCATCCGAACGGCCGGCGGCCGCTTCCGCTCCAACCCGAAGGAGTTGAGAATGCGCACATTGACGAAAGCGATCGCCGCAACGGCGGTAGCGGCGCTTCTGACCGGCGCGACGGCGAGCGAGTCGTTTGCCGCTTTCCGTACCGGCGGCGGCGGCTGGCATGGCGGCGGCGGCGGCTGGCGCGGCGGAGGTTACCGTGGCGGCGGGTGGGGCGGCGGCGGCTGGTATGGCGGTGGATGGGGACCGGCGATCGGCCTCGGCGTCCTCGGCGGTCTGACGGCCGGCGCGATCGCCGGGTCGTACTACAACGGCTACGGCGGCTGCATCCAGTATCAGCCGGCTTATGATGCCTACGGCAACTATGTCGGCAGCCAAGCGGTCAACGTCTGCGGACCGTAAAGTTTGGGCTTTCGGCCCGGCCGCCTCGCAATGGGGCGGCCGGCGGCTTACGCTGTCGGTCGCGTCCCGTCCTCGGCGCATCGCCGGCACAGGCCCTTCGCTTCGATCATCACCTGCTTCAGTCGGAAACCTGAGCCATTCGCCGTGAGTGCGATCGCGCGCATCACGTAGTCGTCCTCGATCTCCTCGCTGCACCCGCACGACTCGCAGATGACCAGCATGCCGTGATGCGCGTGGCCGAGGTGCTCGCACGGGGCGTAGGCGTTCAGGCTCTCGAACTTGTGGACAAAGCCGTGCTCGAGGAAGAATTCGAGCGCGCGATAGACGGTTGGCGGAGCGACCCGCTTGCCCTCGCGGCGCGAAAGCTCCTCCAGAATCGCATAGGCCCCGAGTGGGGCCGAGCTGTCGGAAAAGATGTCGAGCACGCGCCTCCGCAGAGGCGTCAGCTGCGCGCCGTCGCGCAGACATGTCTCTTCGACGCGCGCCGCCCAGCTCGCGGGGTCGTGGGCGCAGCCGCAGACCGGGTCCGTCTTCGCCGTCTTTGCCTCCAACATGATCCCTTTCTAACATGAGACGCGGGGCCAGTCGCAACGGGTCTCCAAGAGGTTGCGTTTTGTACTATTATAACATAACACAAGGCTGCTGTCGGGCGAAATTGGAGGCGATCCCATGTTCAATCGAATTCCGCTCATCGCGGCTGTCGCCGTCTGCGCGCTCTCCGCGCCGGCGTTTGCCGATCCGGTCAAGGTAGTGGCGGCCGAGAATTTCTATGGCGACCTGGCGAGGCAGATCGGCGGCGACCACGTCGCGGTCACCAGCATCCTCAGCAATCCCGACGACGACCCGCATCTGTTCGAGGCGAGCCCCGAGACGGCCAAGGCGCTGTCCGACGCCAAGGTCGTGATTGTCAACGGCGTCGATTACGACCCCTGGATGGAAAAGCTGCTGGTGGCTCACCCGGCGCCCGGCCGGAAGGAAATCGTCGTCGGAGCGCTCGTCGGCCACAAGCCGGGCGACAATCCGCATCTCTGGTACGATCCTGCTTATGTGAAGGCAGCGGCCAAGGCGTTTGTCACCGCGCTCGCGACGGTCGACCCGGCGAACAAGGCGGACTATCAGCAGGGCCTGGCGAAGTTCGACGATTCGCTGAAACCGCTGGACGAGAAGATCGCCGCGATGAAGAAATCCTTCGCCGGCCAGCCGGTGACCGCCTCGGAGCCGGTGTTCGGCTATCAGGCGGGCCTAATCGGCCTCAAGGTCCACGACGAGAAGTTCGCGCTTGCGGTCATGAACAACGCCGAGCCCACTCCGTCCGAGGTGGCCGGGTTCGAGAACGACCTCAAGGGCCACAAGGTGAAGGCGATGCTCTACAACGCCCAGGCCAGCGAGCCCGCGGTGCAGCGCCTCGTCCAGATGGCCAAGGACAACGGAATCCCGGTGGTCGGCGTCTCCGAGACCGAGCCGCCCAATTCGACCTACCAGACCTGGATGCTCGGGCAGCTCGACGCGCTCGACAAGGCGCTCAGTCCGACCCAGTGAGCGCGCTTTCCTTCGACGCCGTGACGATCAGGCTCGGCCGTCGGGACATCCTCTCGGCGGCGAGCTTCGCCATGCGCGAGGGCGAATTCGTCGGCATGCTGGGCGCGAACGGCGCTGGCAAGACGACGCTGATGCGCGCGGCGCTCGGCCTCGTCCCGGTCGCCGCGGGAGCGATCCGCGTGCTCGAAAGGCCGGTCAAGCGCGGCAATCCGGCGATCGGCTACCTGCCGCAGAACCGCGGCGCCATGGCCGGCCTCCGGCTCACCGGCTGGGACGTGGTCGCGAGCGCTGCGTTAGGCCGCCGGTTCGGCTTCGGCTCGCTCGACAAGGCGGCCCGGCGCGAGATCGACTGGGCGCTCGACGAGGTCGGCGCGCGAGACCTCGCCCGCCAGTCGATCGGCGAGCTTTCGGGGGGCGAACGGCAGCGCGTGCTGCTCAGCCAGGCGCTGCTTGGCCGCCCGCGCCTCTTGCTGCTCGACGAGCCGCTGATCTCGCTCGATCCAGCCCATCAAAAGAGCGTTGTGGAGATCGCCCGGCGCATCTGCGAAGATCTCAAGGTGGCGATCGTGTTCAGCGCCCACGAGCTCAATCCGCTCGTCAACGCCATCGATCGGGTGCTCTACCTCGGCGGCGGCGCGGCGGTGATCGGTCCGGTCGAGGAGGTGGTGACCGGCCCGGTGCTGTCGCGCCTCTACGGCGCGGAGATCGAGGTCGTAAGGGTCAGGGAGCGCTATTTCGTCATGGCCGGCGACGTGGAGGTCGAGCGCGAGGCGCACCGCCACGACCATTCCCACGATCACCACGACGCCCATGCTTGAGTACGACTTCATGCGCTCGGCCTTCGCCGCCTCGGGGGTGGCGGCGGTGCTTGCGGGAACTGTCGGGTTCTTTCTGGTCCTGCGCGGCCAGACCTTCGCTGGGCACGCGCTCTCCCACGTCGGCTTCACCGGGGCGACGGGCGCGCTGCTGTTCGGCCTTTCGCCGCTCGCGGGGCTCGTCGGTTTTACGCTGGTCGCGGGGATCGGCATGGGCCTCTTCGGAGAGAAACTCGCCGAGCGCGACGTCGCCATCGGGATGATGCTTTCGCTGGCGCTCGGGCTCGGGCTCCTGTTCCTTCATTTCTACACGGCGGCGGCGACGCAGGCCGCGGCGCTCTTGTTCGGCAACGTGCTCGGCGTCGACTCTTCCGCCATGCTGACGCTGTGCATCCTGGCGGTCGCGAGCCTCGCGGGGCTGGCGGCGATCGGACGGCCGCTCACATTCGCGTCCATCCAGCCGGAACTCGCCGAGGCGCGCGGCGTGCCGCTGCGTTTCGTCTCGTCGGCGTTTCTCGCCATCGTCGCCGTGGCGGTGGCCGAATGCGCCCAGATTGTCGGGGTGCTCCTGGTGTTCACCCTGATGGTCGGCCCGGCCGCCGCGGCGATGAACCTGACCCGCCGCCTGGGACTGGCAATTGCGCTGTCGGCGGCGCTGGCGCTCGCCGAAGCCTGGGGAGGACTCACGCTCGCCTACTATACCGACTGGCCGACCAGCTTCTGGATCACCGCGCTCTCTGGCATTGTCTTCTTCGGCGCGGCGGCGCGGCGATTCGCGGGGTAGGGGCGAGGCCCCGACCCCCGCCCTCTCCCGGTGGGAGAGGGCGGCAGCCGCGCCGTCGATCCCTTCTCCCTTGGAGAAGAGGGTGGCGCGAAGCGCCGGATGAGGGTTTGCGGGCGGTGTCTCTTTCCAGTTGCTTCCTCGATATCGAGTTCTCCGCACTCGGCCGGCCGTGGCGGGCGCGGCTCGACGGGGCGGGGGAGATGCGCGCCCTGGCCATTGCGCAGGTCGGCGGGCAGGATGAGCTGATCGCGCGCGTGCTCGCCGGGCGGGGGGTCGCGCCGGAGGCGGTCGAGCGCTATCTCGCCCCAACCCTGCGCGACCTGATGCCCGACCCCTTCGTCCTGCGAGACATGGAGGCGGCGGCGGAGCGGCTGAAACGCGCGGTCGAGCGAAGCGAGCGGGTCGCGATCTTCGGCGACTACGACGTCGACGGCGCGTGCAGCGCTGCGCTCGTCAGCGAGTATCTCGCGGCCTGCGGCTGCGAGACAATCGTCCACATTCCCGACCGGGTCACCGAGGGCTACGGCCCCAATGTCGAGGCGATGGCGGCCTTCGCGGCCAAGGGCGCGACGCTCGTCGTCACGGTCGATTGCGGCGCGGTCAGCCACGAGCCGTTCGCCGAAGCGCGAAAACTCGGCCTCGACGTGATCGTGTTCGACCACCACCAGGCGCCGCAGTCGCTGCCGTGCGCCCTGGCGCTTGTCGACCCCAACCGCGAGGACGACCTCAGCGGCCTCGGCCATCTCTCGGCCGCCGGTGTCTCCTTTCTCGCGCTCGTCGCCCTCAACCGGGCGCTGCGCGAGGCCGGATTCTGGAACGGCCGCCAGCCGCCCGACCTTCTGGCCGGGCTCGACCTCGTCGCGCTCGCCACCGTCGCCGACGTCGTGCCGCTGACGGGCCTGAACCGCGCCTTCGTCGTCAAGGGGCTCATGGTGATGCGCCTGCGCCGCCGGCCGGGACTCGCCGCGCTCTTCGACGTCGCCGGCGCCGACGGGCCGCCTCGGCCCTATCACCTGGGCTTTCTGATCGGGCCGCGGATTAACGCCGGCGGACGGATCGGCGACGCCGGGCTCGGAGCCCGCCTGCTCACCACGATCGACGACCTCGAGGCGCGCCAGATCGCCGCCGAGCTCGACCGGCTGAACCGGGCGCGGCGGGAGATCGAAATCGCCGCGCTCGCCGAAGCCGAAGCGGAGGCGCTCGCCGCCCTCGGCCTCGAGGAGCGGGGCGCCGCGGTGGTGGTCGCGGGCGAGGCCTGGCCGCTGGGGGTCGTCGGCCTGATCGCGGCCCGACTCAAGGAGCGTTTCGACCGGCCGGCCTTCGCGCTCACCTTCGCCGGCGGTCACGCGGTCGGCTCGGCGCGCTCCATCGCGGGCGTCGACCTCGGCCGGACGGTCCGGGCGGCCTTCGAGGCCGGGCTTCTGGTCAAGGGCGGCGGCCACGCCATGGCGGCCGGCATGACGCTGGACCGGGGCCGCCTCGGCGAACTGCGCTCGTTTCTGGAGGAGCGCCTCGCCGCGCCAGTCGCGCTTGCGCGCGCAGCGTCGAGCCTCAAGGTCGACTCGGCCCTGACGGCGAAAGCGGCGACGCCGGAGCTCGTGCACAGGCTCGAGGCGGCCGGCCCTTACGGCAGCGGCAATCCCGAGCCGGTATTCGTCCTGCCGCGCCATCGCCTCGCCGACGTCATGCCCGTCGGCCCCGACCATCTGCGCGCGCGGGCGGTCGCCATGGACGGCGCCGCCCTCGACGCCATCGCCTTCCGCTCGGTCGGCAAGAAGCTCGGCGAGGCGCTGACCCGCCTCCGCGGCGCTTCGGTCCACTTGGCCGGGACGCTGGCGATCAACCGCTACGGCGGGCGCGAGCGGGCCCAGCTCCGTGTCCTCGACGTGGCGGAGGCCGCGCGGTAGGCCGCCGCGACGCTCGGCAGCTGCGTTCGAGAGCGCTTCGACGCCGTTCGCGCGCGGTTCGACCGTCGTTCGGCGCCCGTTCAGCGCCCGAAAACGCGGCCTTATCCACCCGTGTTTTGAGCGTTTTCAACGGCTTATCCCGGTGTTTTGAAAAAAATCGGAACGCTGGAGCCGCCCCATGTTCTCGGGCGCGTTCCCCCGCCTTGCCGCCGGAAACCGGCGGCTTGCCTGAAAGGGCCGCGCCTTGGGCCGACCCCGAATCGAGCTTCCGACTCAAATGCCTCGTCTTTCGGCCCGGTATGGGCTTCGGAAAAACGATACTTTAGCACAGATTTCTGGTTTTGGGAATACTCCTGGCGGCGCTTGTGGCGTTCGCTGGAGGGCTAGCGACGGGAGCGGTCGCCAGCGCTAGCGAAAAAATGACGCTTGGGTCCCGATGCCAAGGAACCCGACCGACGGCGCAACGGACGGCGAGAGTCGACGTCAACCGGTCATTGGAGGTGGCGGCGGTGGGCGTCGCAGTCGGGGAAGCTGCCGTCCGCGTTGAGCGCGAGGACGGCCAAAGCCCGCATCGCAGGCACCGGCGCCGAGTCCAGACCTCATGCTTCGCGCGAAGCCAGTCGCGGGATAACCGACTGGCCCCTGGGGAATAGAAGTCGCACATGTCGGCAGGG
>NZ_JBKQOT010000253.1:0-3084 GCF_052145395.1 Roseiarcus sp. | reverse complement strand
CAGGAGGCGATCAAGCTCCTCGGCGACAACGGCGGCGGCTTCTTCAACGCCAATTCCGCCCATCCGTTCGAGAACCCGAGCGTCTGGTCGAACATTGTGCAGAACTGGAGCCAGCTCGTGCTCCCGGTCGCGCTGGTGTTCGCCTTCGGCCGCATGGCCGTCGACGTCCGGCAGGGGCGCGCTCTTCTGATTACAATGGCCATCATCTTCGTCGTGGCGCTGGCGGTGATCTGGAAAGTCGAGGCGGCGGGCAATCCGGCACTGACCGCGCTCGGCGTCGATCCTTCGCTCGGCGTGATGGAAGGCATGGAACTGCGCTTCGGCCAGGCGGGCGCCGCCCTGTTAGCCGATGCGACAACGGGGACCGGGACGGGCGCGTCGAACGCTGTGCTCGAGTCCATGGCGCCGATCTCCGGGCTCGTCGCGATGTTCAATTTGCTGCTCGGCTGCATCTCGCCGGGCGGCGTCGGGACCGGGCTCTACAGTCTGCTACTGCTCGTCTTAATCACGGCGTTCATCGGGGCGCTGATGATCGGGCGGACGCCGGAATATCTGGGCAAGAAGATCCACGCCCGCGACATGCAGTTCGCGATGTTCGCGCTTCTCCTGCCGCCGGCGCTCGTGCTCATCTTCGCCGGCGCCGCTTCCGTCATTAAGATCGCGCTCGACAGTCTCGGCGCCGGGGGACCGCATGGACTGAGCGAGATCGTCTACGCCTACGCCTCCAGCGCCGCCGACAACGGCTCGGCCTTCCCGGGCTTGAACGCGAACACCCCTTGGTGGAACGTCACCACCGCCCTCGCAATGTTTCTCGGCCGTTTCGCGCACGCCATTCCAATCCTGGCGATCGCCGGGTCTCTCGCGGCGAAGAAAAAGGCGATGCCTTCGGCCGGAACCCTGCCGACCGACGGCGCGCTGTTCATAACCTTCCTGCTGGCGGTGATCGTGATCGTGACCCTGCTGCAATACCTTCCGGCGCTCGCGCTCGGTCCGGTCGCCGAACACCTCCTGCTTCAGCAAGGGACGCTGTTCTGAAGCAAGGCGGTAAACAGCAGCCAAGCACCCAATCCCGGAACTTTATCAATCGCTAACGATCGAGGGGCGAGTTCCGTCTTGTTTGTTTACGGGCACGGGCACAAAAATACATCAGGAAATAAGGGAGTTGTAGCATGCGTAGTTTGCAATCAGATGTGCTCTGGCCGGTCGATCGTCCAAGCACGCTGTCTGAACTCGATGCGCTGAACGAACACGAGTCGCTGGTCACTATGGGGGTGGCCGGCCATATCGGCTTGCTTCTTCTTATCGTCTTCTGCTTCGCAATAGCCGCGCAGCTTCTTGTCGGAGCGCCTCAATGATCGCGGCTCGCGCAGCTCAGGAGGCCTCCATGATTCAGCAAGACATCAAAGTAGCGACCGACGCCTGCCTGTTCATCGGACAGGATCGATGCGGGCGCTGGGTCGTCAGAGACGGGCGCGGCATGTGTGGGGGGCTGTTCGCCGACCGCACGGCGGCGATTCGGTTCGCGATGTACGAATGCCAAAGCCGTCCCCAATCGGTCATCATGCTGCCCGTCGGTCTCGAACTGGATTCGCTCCTCGAAATCGATGATTGCGGCGCTCCGGAGAATCGGCGGGCCGCGTAGGCTTCTCTTGGCCCGGACACGAGAAAACGATGGAGGCTATGCAGGTCAGTCGTACAAATGCGATCCAAGGCGGCCGCGACCACTATTCGATCGGCCGCATTAAAGCGTCCTCTGGTTGGCGCGCCGTCAACGCCTCGACCGCCGAAGCCGACCGTCGAGCAGCCGTCGATGCGCTGATTCGCAAAGCGCAAGACAACGACGCTGACGCGATTATCGGTCTCGATTTTGAAGTCGAAGGCATCAAGTCCGCTGACGTCGACGGCACTCCGTTGCAGCGCATCGCGGTCACCGGCATTGCGGTCAGATTCGCCGAAGCCGCGTGATCGGCCGCGCAGTGCTTGGCGATGCAATCTCGTCGCCGGGCGGATGGAAGGGACCGACGGGGAAGGGCAGCAAAGGGTCCGATTTGACCCGTTCGCCGAGCTGTCGCCGAACGCCCGCTATTTGCGCACTCCGGACGGCCGGTGCCGACGTATTGCAGACGTAGCAGACCGCGGCACTGGACGCCTCAATTGGGCAGGGAAGCGGACCTACAGGCGTCGCATTTCGAAGGCGCGGAGTCCGCCCTCAGCGGACGACCGGTACCGACGCATTTTGGGCTTCGACGAGCGACGGAAGCCCGCGCGGTTCCCTTACAACGCGGTCACCGCTCCGCCTGGTCGCGGGGCGAAGGAACGTCGACGCGGATGAGCCGGGAAAACTCCGGCGATTGATCCGCTGCTTTCGCGCGCGCATCGATCCGCGCGAGCGCCATCAGCTCGTTCAAGGGGATCGAGGTGACGACCGCGCCGCGGTCATAGAGGTAACCCGGCAGATAGCCGTTGACGATGAGCCGCCAGTCGAACGGCAAGGCTCCGCCTGCGGCTCTGATCAGTTTTGCCACCGCTGTCGTGCAATTGGTGGTGAGCGAATTGTAGAAAGCGGATTTCTCCGCCAGCGCGTTCGCTTCGGCGACATATTCGAGCAGCAGGATGCGCGACGTTGCGAAGCATTGCGTATTGCGCGCGGGCCAGGCATTCAGTCTTGAGGCTTGCCTACCTGACCGCGACCGGATTGAAGGCTCTGCATTCTCCAAGTTCGGTGAGGGCGCTCGGAGGAGACACAAACGGTGATGAGCGGGGCCTCCGCCAGCAGATGGCGAACCCGGTTGACGATCGTTTCGTCAGCGTTGCTCACCCGCTCGCGCAGATGCATGAACTCCAGCCAGGAGTCGATCGTGAATGTCTCCACGAAACGCCCGGCATCGCCGACGTCTTCATAAACGCCCCAGGCAAACGCGCCGTCCCGCTTTCGCGAGTGTCCCAGTTCGTCGACCGCGGCAAGGAATTCCGCGCTGTTGGCCGCGTCGACGCGGTATTCGACCACCGCGAGGACCGGCCCACGGTTGTTCTCGACCTTCCGCACGACCGTGGGCGCGCGCCAGTGCGTTGCCGGGGAGAAAT
>NZ_JBKQOT010000252.1:0-4660 GCF_052145395.1 Roseiarcus sp. | reverse complement strand
TTGGCTCGCGGCGCTCACGTGAGCGCAGGCGTTGTGTTGGCCTGCCTCCGGCCTTCGGAACGGATTATGCAAAGCTTGCCGCAAGCTTACGCTTTTCGCAACGGAATGACGGCACCAAACTATATTTTGTCCCTACTACATAATTCGTGAAAGATACATTTTATTAACCCAGTTTTGACCTTTTCGAGTTTGAGTGACTTGTGAAGAACAGGGGTTGGCGGGGTCAGCGTCTCATGAACCGAAGGCTCGTCATTGTCGTCGCCGTCGCGATCGCGGCGTTCGGGGCCGCCTACGCGCTCCTGGCGGGCGGCCCGAGCGCGCGACCCGCCCCTCCCGTCGCAGAGGCGCAGCCAAAGCTCGACCTCGACCAGGTTCTCGTTGCTGGTCAGGACCTGCCAATGGGCGCAGTCGTCGCCGAAGGTGCGCTTGTCTGGCAGACTTGGCCGAAGGCGGCGGTTTCCGAGCTGATGATCGCCAAGTCCGGCGAGAGCGATGCGGCCGGCGAGTTGAAGGGGTCGATGACCCGGGTCGCGTTCCTGCGCGGCGAGCCGATCCGGCGCGACAAGCTGGTCAAGGCCGGGGCCGGCGGCTTCATGTCCGCCATCCTGCCCAGCGGCAAGCGGGCCGTGGCGATCAAGATCGACAAAGGCGGCGACACCTCGGCCGGCAGCTTCATTCTGCCGAACGACCGGGTGGACGTGGTGCGGCTCGCGCGCGACGACGAGGCGACCAAGGCGCGCGGCGTCGAGGTCATCGTCGCTCAAACCATCCTCGCCAACGTCCGAGTGCTGGCGATCGGCCAGAACGTCGAGGAGCAGAACGGCAAAAAGGTCGTCACCGGCGCCAACGCGACCCTCGAGCTCGATCCGGATCAGGTGAACCTGATCGTTCTCGCCCAGCATGCGGGCAACGCCAACCTGCATCTGGCGCTGCGCAGTCTCGCGGACAGGGGCGGCCCGGCGGAGACCCTCGCCGACAGCGCCGGCGCCAGCAGGGCCGGCCTGACGGTCATCCGCTTCGGGGCCGCCCAGCAGGCGACCCGATGACCCGGCGCGCGTTCGTTTTCCGCGCGGCGATCGCGCTCGGCCTCGCAGCGGCCCTTGGCGGGTCTGCCGCAACCTGCAGCGCGGCCGACCCCGATGCGACGCCCGCGGCGCGAAGCCGGAGCGGCGGCCTCGCCCAGAACCTGCAGCTCGGCGTCGGCAAGTCGGTCATCGTGGACCTGCCGGAGGAAGCCGCCGAGATCTACGTCGGCGATCCGCGCATCGCCAACGCCGTCGTCCGAACGGCGCGGCGGATCTACGTTTCGGCCACCGCCAACGGGCAAACGACGATCTTCGCCTTGACCGGGGATGGGCGGAAGATCGCAGTCATCGACGTCTCGGTCGGGCGCGACGTCGGCGCACTGGCTCGCCTGTTCGAGGTGGCCCTCCCGGGAAACGACATCCATGTTCGCACAGTCGCCGATTCAATCATCCTCACCGGCTCGGTCGCCTCAGCCGGCGACGCGCAAAAGGCGATGGACATTGCCTCCGGCTTCGTCACCGACACCGCCGGCTCCTTCTCGATCGGCGCGAGCGGCATCTCGGCCTCGGGTGGGACGGCCGGAAAGGTCATCAATTCGCTGACGATCCGCGGCCTCGACCAAGTGACGCTGCGCGTGACGGTCGCCGAAATCCGCCGCGAGATCGCCAAGCAGCTCGGCGTCACCATGAGCGGCAGCGGACCAAACGGCAGCCTCAAGCTCGACAATCCGTTCGCGATCAACGGCGCGCTCTCCGCCACTGCGGCCACGCTGAACTGGGCCACGGGCGACAGCACCTTCAGCGCCACGTTGCAGGCTTTCGAGCGGCAGGGCGTCGCCCATACGCTGGCGGAACCGAACGTGACAGCGGTCTCGGGCGAAAGCGCCAAGTTCATGGCCGGCGGCACGATCCCGATCGCCCAAAGCGAATCCTGCGGGAGCAACAACAACAATGCCAATACCTGCACGATCGGCTTCATCCAACAGCCCTACGGCGTGACCCTCAACTTTACACCCGTCGTCCTGTCAGCGGGCCGCATCCAGTTGCGAATCGCGACCGAGGTCACCGACGTCGACTATGCGACGCAGGTTACGATCCCCGCCGGCAACAACGCCAACATCACCATCCCCGGATTCCGCACCCGCAATAACGTCACCACGGTCGAGCTGCCGTCAGGCGGGTCGATCGCTACCGCGGGCCTGATCGGGACGCAGACCCAGCAAGCCATCAACGGCGTCCCGGCGCTGATGAACCTGCCGATCCTCGGGGCGCTGTTCCGCTCGCGCGACTATCAGCGCAACGAGACGGAGCTCAAGATCGTGGTGACGCCCTACATCGTCCACGCGATCGACCCAAGCCAGGTTGTTAAGCCGGATCAGAACTTCCAGGACGCCAGCGATCCGCAGGCCTGGCTTCTCGGCCGCGTCAACCGCCTCTACTCCACCGCCGGCGCGCTGCAGCCGTTGCCGGGCTACGCCGGCAAGATCGGCTTCATCACCCAATGAACACGGGGCTCGCCATGCGCGGACCGGGACGAGAGCAAGGAGCGAGCTGCGTGGGATTCCGCGGCGGAGCCTTCGGCGCGTGGGTTCGCCGAATGCGCGCGCCGGCCGCCTTATGCGGTCATGGGCGGGCCGCCGGCCTCCTCAAGCGAATCCTCAGCGCCGCTCTCGCCCTGTCGGGCGCCGCGGCGCTGGCGGGCTGCGCAGCCCAGTACGCCTCGTCCGATCCCGTCTTTCCAGGCGACTTCGAAGCGCGCCACCCGATCGCGCTCGCGTCCGGGCCGACGACGGTTGACGTCTGGCCGAGCGGGGGGGCGCTCGATTCCCGCACGGTCGCGAACCTTAAGGCCTTCGCCGCGCGCTATCGTGATTTCGGCTCGGGCGAGATCGTCATTCTCACGCCCGCGACGGCGCGCCCGGAACCCCGGGCCGTCGCCGCCGTCCGGCGCGTGCTCGCGGCCGCCGGCGGTTCGGAACGGATCGGCGTCTCGTCCTACGCGCCGCTCCCGGGCGACAGCGCGCCGCCGATCCGCGTCGCCTTCATGGGCCTTAAAGCCAAGGTCGCGACGCCTTGTGGAAGCTGGCCGGAGGACCTCGCCTCGGGCTCGTCGCTCGAGAGCTGGAAGAACGAGCCCTACGCCAATTTCGGCTGCGCCTCGCAGGCGGTCCTGGCCGCCCAGGTCGATGACCCGCGCGACTTCGTCGAGCCGCGGGCGCTCGGACCTTCCGACGTCGCGATGCGCATGCGGGCGATCCAGGACGTCCGCAAGGGCCAGGATCCCGGCACGACCTGGTCGACTGACCTCACCCCGATCGGCGGGGGCAGCTCACCATGAGTCTCGCGAGCCCCCGTCCGGCCGTCGTTCAGATCGATCCGGTTCCGCGCGTCTCGATCCAGGCCTTCTGCGAGACGGTCGAGGCCTCCGCCGTGGTCGCCGCGGCCGCGGGGGACCGGCGGATGGCCAAGGCCCAGGTGAAACAGACCATGGGCGGCGCCGCGGCGGCGCTCGAGGCGTTTCGCAACGCCGCCACGCCCAACGTCATCGTCCTTGAGGCGCCGGCGGACCGGGCTGCGCTGATCGGCCACCTCGACGAACTCGCGCAGAACTGCGATTCCGGCACCAAGCTCGTCGTCCTCGGCCGCGCCAACGACGTCTCGCTCTACCGCCAGCTGATAGCGCGCGGCGTCAGCGAGTATCTGGTCCCCCCGTTCGAAGTCGTAGACTTCGTGCAGGCGATCTCTCAGCTCTTCCGCGCACCCGGCGCCAAGCCGCTCGGCCGGGTGGTCGCGGTGGTTGGCGCCAAGGGCGGGGTCGGCGCCTCGACGGTCGCGCATAACCTCGCCTGGTCGCTCGCGTCGGTCTCCGAGAAGGCGACGATCGTCGCGGATTTCGACCTCGCCTTCGGGACGGCCGGGCTCGACTACAACCAGGACCCGCCGCAGAGCGTCGCCGACGCGGTGTTCGCGCCCGAGCGCGTCGACACGGTCCTGGTCGACCGCCTGCTCGCCAAATGCGGCGACAATCTCAGCCTCTTGGCGGCGCCGGCGACCCTCGATCGCACGCTCGACTTTACCGAAACCGCCTTCGACACGCTCATCGATGCGATGCGCGCCTCCACGCCCTGGATCGTCGTCGATCTACCGCACCTTTGGAGCGGCTGGGCGCGCCGGACGCTGATCGCCTCCGACGACGTGGTTTTGGTCGCCAGTCCGGATCTCGCAAACCTGCGCAACGCCAAGAATCTGATCGACGCGCTCAAGGGCGCGCGCCCCAACGATCATCCGCCGCGGCTGGTGCTCAACGGCACCGGCATGCTGCGGCGGCCGGAGATCGCCGCGGCGGAGTTCGCCAAGACGGTGGAATTGAAGCCCATCGCGGTCATACCGCACGACGCCAAGCTGTTCGGCGCCGCCGCCAACAACGGCCAGATGATCGCGGAGATCGAACCGAGGGGGAAGGTCGCGCAGATCTTCGACGAACTCGCCTCGACGGTCGCCGGATGGGCGGAGCCGGCGCGATCCAGGAAAGGTCTTCTCGATCCGCTGATGACGGCGCTCGCCTGGGCGCGGGGTTGATGGCGTAACGCGGCGGCCAGGGAGAAGGGTTTCGAGCATGTTCGGCAAGCGCGCCA
>NZ_JBKQOT010000251.1:0-2638 GCF_052145395.1 Roseiarcus sp. | reverse complement strand
AACGACAATCCTCTCAAGGCCGACCCAACCCCAAAACCGCGCCTTCGATCTCCTCGGCCTCAAGATCGCCGCGTAGGCAGAACTCGATCTCAATATCGAGTCCCATCAATGAGTTGCGCTCAATTGTCCCGGAAGTTCGGGCTAGACCGTGACGTCGCCGCTGTGGGCGCGCCACTCAGCCATGCCGCGGGCGTAGTGCTTCAAATCGCTGCGTCCGGCCGCTTGCGCGCGGTTCAGCGCCTTGCGCGAGCGCACGCCCGCCTGGCAGATGATGACGACCGTCCTGTCTGTCACGGGCAGGTCGAACGTTTGCCTGGCGTCCACCGCGGAGGGTTCACTGTCGCAATCTAGATCGACATACTCGACATTTCGAGCCTTTGTTGGCGCCGTCGCGGCCGGTTGTCCTTATAAGGTCGATGGCTACTTGCGCGTCGTGTTCCCATGCCTCGCCGACAGGCATGGCCTGGCTTGCGACCGATGGAGCCGAGCCCCGCTGGCCGTGGCGCCGAGACGTCCGTCCCGCGCGCGGCGCACTTGCGCGGCGCCGCATCCGCCCATACATCCGGCGCCAGCCGACCGAAGGACGATAAGCCGATGTCAGATGGAACCGCCGCCCGCCTTCCGGGCTGGCACGCGACGACCATTCTCATGGTCCGCAAGGGCGACAAAGTGGTCATCGGCGGCGACGGGCAGGTCAGCATGGGCCAGACGGTCGTCAAGGCGACCGCGCGCAAGGTGCGCCGGCTCGCCAAGGGCGAGGTGATCGCCGGCTTCGCCGGCGCCACCGCCGACGCCTTCACTTTGTTCGAGCGCCTCGAGGCGAAGCTCGAGCAATATCCGGGGCAGCTCGCCCGCGCTTGCGTCGAACTCGCCAAGGACTGGCGCACTGACCGCTATCTGCGCCGCCTCGAGGCCATGCTGCTCGTCGCCGACAAGAGCACGGGCTTCACCCTTTCCGGCGTCGGCGACGTGCTCGAGCCGGAGGCCGACGAGTACGGCTCAGCCATGGCGATCGGCTCGGGCGGCAATTACGCGCTCGCCGCCGCGCGCGCGCTCATGCCAATGGCGCTCGACGCCGAAGAGATCGTGCGTCGCTCCATGCGCATCGCCGCCGATATCTGCGTCTACACCAATACGAACCTGATCGTTGAAAGCCTCTGACCTCATGACGGAACTCAGTCCGCGCGAAATCGTCTCCGAACTCGACCGCTACATTGTCGGTCAGGGGGAGGCCAAACGGGCCGTGGCCATCGCGCTTCGCAACCGCTGGCGCCGCCTTCGCCTCGGGTCGCCGATGCGCGAGGAGGTCATGCCGAAAAACATTCTGATGATTGGACCGACCGGCTGCGGCAAGACCGAGATCGCGCGCCGCCTCGCCAAGCTCGCGGGCGCCCCGTTCCTCAAGGTCGAGGCGACCAAGTTCACCGAAGTCGGCTATGTCGGGCGCGACGTCGAGCAGATCGTGCGCGACCTCGTCGAGGTCGGCATCGGGCTGACCAAAAGCCGCAAGCGCAAGGACATCGAGGCCAAGGCCGAGCTCGCGGCGGAGGAGCGGCTTTTGGACGCGCTCGTTGGCGCGGCCTCGTCCTCGGCGACGCGCGAGGCGTTCCGGCGCAAGCTCCACGCGGGCGAACTCGACGACAAGGAGGTCGAGGTCGAACTGCCGCAGTCGAGCTCCGGAATGCCGATGTTCGAATTGCCCAACATGCCGGGCGCCTCGATCGGCGCGATCAACATCGCCGACATCTTTGGAAAAAGCCAGCGGACCAAGCCAAAGCGCATGACAGTCGCCGAGGCGCGCGAGCCGCTCGTCGCGGCGGAAGCCGACAAGCTGCTCGACCAGGACGCGATCGTGCGCGACGCCATCGCCGAGGTCGAGAGCAACGGCATCGTCTTCCTCGACGAGATCGACAAGATCTGCGCCCGCGAGGGCCGCGGCGGCGCGGACATCTCGCGCGAGGGCGTCCAGCGCGACCTCCTGCCGCTGATCGAGGGCACGACGGTCGCCACCAAGCACGGCACGGTCAAGACCGACCACATTCTATTCATCGCCTCGGGGGCTTTTCACATCGCGCGGCCCTCCGACCTCCTGCCGGAGTTGCAGGGCCGCCTGCCGATTCGCGTCGAGCTGAAGTCGCTGACCGAAGAGGACTTCAAGCGCATTCTGACCGACACAGAGGCGAGCCTGATCAAGCAGTACGTGGCGCTGTTGCAGACCGAAGGCGTCGCGCTGGAATTCTCGGAAAGCGCGATCTCCGCGATCGCCCGCATCGCCGCCAAGGTCAACGGCTCGGTCGAGAACATCGGCGCGCGCCGGCTCCAGACCGTGATGGAGCGGGCGCTCGACGAAGTGAGCTTCACCGCCGCCGACCGCTCCGGCGAGACGGTGAAGATCGACGACGCCTTTATCGAGCGCCAGGTCGGCGACCTCGCCGGCAACGCGGACCTGAGCCGGTTCATTCTGTGAGCGCTTCGGCCGGTCGGCCGTTCGGCGCAAGCGCGATCTGACGTCGTCGTCGCGGTCCCGGCGCGCTTGAGCCTGTCGCCGGCGACCGGAGCGACGAAAGTGAACGTAGATTCTCGCGCGAAAAAGCGCGTTTCGGGGTCAATTCCTGGCGATTTCGGTCACCGTCGATTT
>NZ_JBKQOT010000250.1:0-2748 GCF_052145395.1 Roseiarcus sp. | reverse complement strand
AACCTGCTGATCTGGGGTCTCGGCGGCGTGATCGTTCCGTTCATCGGCATCAAGGCGATCGACCTCGTGATGGTCGCCCTGCGCCTCGTCGCTTGATTTTGAGGAGAACTTCGGTGTTGCGCTATTTCGCCAAGAGCTTCGTGCTCATCGCCGTCAGCGTCGTCATCGTCTGCGGCGTCTATCCCGGCATACTCTGGGTGATCGGCCAGACCCTGTTCCCGTTCCAGGCGAACGGCAGCATCGTCCGGACCGCCGACGGCAAGGTGATCGGCTCGATGCTGGTCGCCCAGCCGTTCACCAAGGACGAGTACTTCCAGCCGCGCCCGTCGGCCGCCTCCTACGACGCGACCGCCTCGACGTCGTCCGGCTATGCGCCGTCGAACTATGCGCTGCGCGACCGCGTCGCCCGGGCGATCGGTCCGATCGCGACCTACGCCTCGGGCGACAAGAAGGGGCAGGCGGTCGCGCCCGACGTCGAAGCCTGGTTCCAGGCCGACAAGTTCGGCGGCAATCCGCACATCGTCGCGCAGTGGGCGGATGCGCACAACACGATCGCGCAGAACTGGGTCACCGGCGATCCGACGCATGGCGCTTACGTCGACGCCTGGTCGAAGGCGCATGACGCCATCGTCAAGGACTGGATCAAGAAGAATCCGGCGACGCCCCAGCCGAAGGCCTCGGACCTGGCGGTCGTCTTCTTCGAGAATTTCTCGAACGACCATCCGGGCATGTTCCCCTCATCGGTCACCAACACCGGCGCGGACGGCAAGTCCGTGACGACGATCGAGCCGGTCAAGACAGGGTCGGACATCCAGTCGATCTTCTTCGACATGTGGCGGGCCGATCATCCCGACGTCGCGCTGAACGACGTCCCAGCCGATCTCGTCACCGCGTCCGCCTCCGGCCTCGACCCCGACATCACGCTTGAGAACGCCGAGTTCCAACTCGATCGCGTTGCGTCGAAGTGGGCCGACGACAAGAAGCTCAAGGTCGACGACGTGCGAAAGGACATCGAGGGCATCCTTGAGGACAAGGCCTACGCCCCGTGGGGCGGAGCGATCGGCGAGAAGCTCGTCAACGTGCTCGACGTCAACCTCGAACTGCACAAGCACTACGGCGACCCGGCCTGACGGCCGACCCCTTTCCGTCCGGATCGGCGTCCGGACGGAAACGGAGGCGCGCGCGGCCTCTCGTCCCCCTCCGCGCGCGCCTCCCGCTTCTTCCTGCATCGAACCGCCGGCTCGGCCGGCGCCGCGGGCAAACCCATGGATGCGCAGGTTTTCGAGCGTCGCACGTCGGTGCTCGTGCTGACCGGCGAGCCTGGACTTGTGCGACTGACGCGTTCGATCCTCGGGCCGGACCGCAGGGTGATCGCAGGCGGGCCGTTCGAAGCGAACTCGCTCGCCGGGCCCGGCCAGGCGGACATCGTCGTCGTCGACCTCCACGCGATCGATTGCGACGCGCTCGCGGCCGCGCAACGCGCGTACCCGAGCGCCGCGGTCATCGCGCTCTGCGCCGAACCCCGCGAGGCGGACTGCATCGCCGCGCTCGAGATGGGCGCCGACTATCTTCCCCGCCCGTTCAGCGCGACGGATCTCGCCGCGCGCGTGCGGGTGGGCGAGCTCAAGCGCTTCGCCGCGACCGGGCGGCCTCGCTTCTACCGCAACGGTCTGCTCGCCTTCGACCTGTTCAGCGGCAAGCTGTCGATCGACGGCCAGACGGTGGCGCTGGCGCCGTCCGAACTGGCCCTTCTGGCCCATCTCGCCGGCCAGGCGGGCTTCGTCGTCGCTTACGAGCGGCTTCTTGCAGACGCCGGATTCGCCGGCTCGCCGCGCGGGCGAGCGGCGCTGCGCTCCTGCGTTATGCACCTCAGGCGCAAGATCGAGCCCGATCCGCTCCATCCCGAAATTCTGCTCGCCGAGATCGGCGTGGGCTACCGCCTCGCGTCTCCGACCGCCGACCCCTCGCGCCGCCCGCGCGATTGCCTTCCCAACGACCCACAATAGGGCGTAAAATCATGTCTAGGAGCCTGTCCGGTTTTCTCGAAATCGCCGTCACGCTCTTAGCTGTCGTCGTCGCCGCCCGTCCTATCGGCGCCTACATGGCGGACGTCTTCGACAATCGCCGCACTTTTCTCACGCCGATCCTCGGGCCGATCGAGCGGGCTTTCTATCGGGCGGCGGGCGTCAAGGCCAAGGACGAGCAGGAATGGGACGTCTACGCGATCTCCATGGTCCTGTTCGGCGGCGCGTGCATGCTCGGGCTCTATGCCATCCTGCGCCTGCAGGCCTGGCTGCCGCTCAACCCGCAGGGGTTTCCGGGCGTGCCGCCCGATCTCGCCTTCAATATCGCGGTGAGCTTCGTCACCAACGCCAACTGGCAGTCTTATGGCGGCGAGACGACGCTCTCGCATTTCTCCCAGATGGCCGGCCTCACGACCAACAACTTCCTCGACTCGGCCGCGGCGATCGCGATCGCCGTCGCGCTCATTCGCGCGCTGACGCGCAACGAATCGACGACGATCGGCAACTTCTGGGTCGACGTGACCCGCGCGACGCTCCACGTGCTCCTGCCCGTTTCGCTGATCGTCGCGCTCGCGTTAGCCGCGCTCGGCGTCCCTGAGACGCTCGACGCTTCGGTCGCGGCGACGACGCTCGAGGGCGTGAAGCAGGCGATCGCGATCGGGCCGGTGGCGAGCCAGGAGGCGATCAAGCTCCTCGGCGACAACGGCGGCGGCTTCTTCAACGC
>NZ_JBKQOT010000249.1:0-7503 GCF_052145395.1 Roseiarcus sp. | reverse complement strand
CCGGCCGCCCGCAAGGGGTGTACTTCAGTCACCGTCAGCTGGTGCTGCACACGCTTGGCATCGTGGCGGAATATGGCCCCGCTCCGAGCCAGGGACGGATTCACCGGGACGACGTCTACCTGCCGTTGACGCCGATGTTTCACGTCCACGCATGGGGCGTCCCCTACGTATACACCATGTTCGGCGCCAAACAGGTCTACCCGGGCCGCTACGCGCCCGATGTCCTGTTGGGATTGATCGCGCGCGAAGGTGTGACTTTCACCCATTGCGTGCCGACGATCCTGCAGATGCTGCTCTCCGCACCAGGGCGCAAGGATGTCGACCTTTCAAGGCTGAGGATGGTGGTCGGGGGCTCCGCAATGCCACGAGCGCTGGTCAGAGCCGCGCTCGAGCGAGGCATCGACGTCTTCACCGGCTACGGCCAATCTGAGTCCTGCCCGATGCTGACTGGCGTGCATCTGACCACGAAGCAACTGGAGGATGATGCCGAAGCGCTCGTGGAGCGCCGGACCGCCGCGGGGTTGCCGGGGCCGCTGGTCGATCTGCGCATCGTCAACGCGGACATGTCGGACGTGCCGCACGACGGCAAAACCCGCGGCGAAATCGTCACCCGCGCCCCCTGGCTCACCATGGGCTACCTCAATGATCCTGCGGCTTCGGAGCAGCTTTGGGCCGGCGGCTATCTGCACACCGGGGACGTCGCGACCTGGGACGCAGACGGATATGTCCACATCGTCGATCGCATCAAGGACATCATCAAGAGCGGCGGCGAATGGATCTCGTCGATCCAGGTCGAGGACATCATTTCGGAGAAGAGCGGCGTCGTGAAAGCGGCGGTCGTCGCCGTCAAGGACGCCAAGTGGGGCGAGCGTCCGATGGCGCTCGTGATCGTTGAGCCCGGCTTCGCGGGAGGCTCCGCGCAAGCCGCGGAGGAGGCGATTCGCGCGCACGTGCGGACTTACGTCGACAAGGGCGTCATCTCGAAGTTCGCGATTCCGGATCGGGTGATGCTCGTCAAAGAGTTGCCGCTGACCTCGGTGGGAAAGGTCGACAAGGCGGCGCTCCGCGAACGGCATCTGCTGGACGAAGCGGCATAACCCGGCGCGCGAGGCGCTCGAGCGACCACCCGTCGACGAGGGCGGCCGCCATTTCCGCCACCATGCGTCGCCGGCAGCTCCGGCTGGTGTGACGGCCTGAAAAGCAAAGAAGAATTGGAGGAAGCAATGCCGGACAATCTGATCGAGATCACCCCGTCAGCATACGATTACCCGCTGCTCATCAAGCATTTGCTACATTCGCCCCTGATCCGCTCGCCCGACCAGGTTATCGTCTATCGCGAGCACCGGCACACCTACCGGCAGTTCCGCGACCGGTTAGGGCGCCTGGCTAGCGCGCTGTCCGATCTTGGCGTCAAGGCGGGCGACGTCGTTGCCGTGCTGGACTGGGACAGCCACCGCTACCACGAATGCTACTTCGCGATCCCAATGATGGGCGCTGTGCTGCAGACGGGAAATCTCGCCCTGCCGCCTGAACAGTTACTGTACACATTGAATGACACCGGCGCATCGACCTTGCTTCTCAACGTCGATTTCCTGCCGCTGATCGAGCCGTTGGCGTCCAGGCTGCCGCACGTGAGCCGCTTCATTCTGCTCAACGACCGGCCGGACCTGCCGACGACGACGCTGCCGGTGGCTGGCGAATATGAGGCGCTGATCGAAACGAGTTCGCCGTTCTTCGTCTTCCCTGACTTCGACGAGAGGACGCGTGCGACGACCTTCCACACCACGGGCACCACAGGGCAGCCAAAGGGCGTGTATTTCAGCCATCGCCAGATCCTGCTGCACGTCTTCTCCACATTGACCGAATTGGGCGTTGCGACAGTGCAGGGGCGGGTGCATCGCGACGATGTCTATATGCCGATGACGCCGATGTTCCACGTGCATTCCTGGGGCGTCCCCTACTCGGCGACGCTGGTCGGCCTGAAGCAAGTCTATGCCGGTCGATATTCGCCAGATGTGTTCCTGAGGTTGATCAGGGACGAGGGCGTGACCTTCACGACGTGCGTGCCGACGATCCTGCAGATGCTGCTGAACGCGCCCGGCAGCCAGAACGTGGATCTGTCGAAGTTGAAGATGGTCGTCGGCGGCTCCGCGCTCCCGCGGCCGCTGGCGAAGGCCGCAATGAAGCGCGGCATGGACGTGTACGCCGGGTACGGCCAATCCGAATCCTGCCCCACCCTGACGATCATGCATCTCACCACCGCGCAGACGACAGGAGACTTTGACGCGGAGGTCGAGCTTCGGATCAAACCCGGCTACGCCCCGCCGCTGGTGGAGTTGCGCGTGGTCGACTCCGATATGCAGGACGTGGCGCATGACGGCATGGCGACCGGCGAGATCGTCGCCCGCGCGCCGTGGCTGACGATGGGCTATCTGAACGACCCCAAGGCGTCCGAGCGGCTTTGGGCCGGCGGATACCTGCATACCGGCGATATGGGCTCGATCGACCCTGACGGCACGGTGCACATCACCGACCGTCTCAAGGACATCATCAAGAGCGGCGGCGAATGGATCTCTTCGATCGACCTGGAGGACATCATCCTGCAGAGGGACGGTGTGGCGAAAGCCGCTGTGATCGCCGTTCATGACGACAAATGGGGCGAGCGTCCACTGGCCCTGGTCAACGTGCTGCCGGAGTTCCAGGGATCGATCGGCAGGGACGAAATTCGCGCCCATGTGATCAGCTTCGTCGAGAAGGGCCTGATCTCGAAATTCGCGGTGCCGCAGCGCGTGGAGTTCGTTGACGCGCTGCCGCTGACCAGCGTCGGCAAGATCGACAAAAAGGAACTGCGAGCGGAGTACCGCGACCAACTTCCCGAAGGACATATGCCCGCGGCGGCGGAGTGACGTCATCACTCACCGATGCGACGCTCGCAGTCAACCAAACCATAAGGCCCATAAAATAACTGGGCCAAACAAGGGAGTGGGCAAATGAGCGAGACAAACAAGAAGCTGAGCGTCAGCGGGCTGTTCTGGGAACAGATCGCTTTGAACTTTGTGGTCGTCGCCGTCCTGATCGCTTTGGGAGCGCTCCTGACCTTCAGGGTCATGGGCGAGGAATACACCGAATGGACCATCGTCGGCTTCTTCGCGACGGTGTTCTTCGCTTTCATCGTCTTCCTTCCGGCCGGAACCCTGTACGCGGCCCGGGCGGAATTTGCGAAGGGCGGAGTTGAGGTTCGACAAGACGAGAAGACCGGTGCAATCGCGCCGATCGCCAATCCCCTGCTCAAGACGGCGCCTCTGGCCGTCGCCTTCGCCGCGGCCAGCACGGCCATCGTGTATGCGCTGGTCTATTGGGGCGGATGGACGCCGTCGCCGCTGGTGACGACGCTGGCGTCTTTCCTCTTCGTCGTCCCTTATGCGATCATCGTCCGGCTGAACATCTTCCGCGATATCGAGGGACTGGCGGCGCAGGGCGCGTTCCGGGCCAAGGCGGCGCCGTCGAAGACGCGGCACATCTGGATGACCTACATCATCCCGAACGTCGTGTTCCAGGCGATCATCAACCTGCCGCTCGGCTATCGGGGCTTTTCCCACGCCGCGGCCGCGATCGCTGACCGCGCCGGGCCGGGCGTCGTCCCGGTCGTTGCGCTGGCGCCTGACTTCGCCATCACGTTCATGTTCGTCTGCAGCTTCACCTTCCTTGCGGTGATGGCGCATACGGCGTCGGACATGTTCGAGGGCGAAATGACCTATTCGGGCAGGGCGCGGGGCATCAACGGCTTCCTGCTCATCATCGTCATCCTCCTGATGGGATTGGGGCTCGGGATTCTGTTCGCGTTGATCCCGCCAGTGACCGGGGTCGCGACGGTCTCATTCGGTTTGGCGATGGTCCTGAAGTTCCTCGTGGTCGTCCTGTCCGTCTATGTGGCGGCCCGGTTGGGCGTCGGCTGGATGGGCAAGAAGTTCAATGACGCGGTCGCGCACAAGACAGCGACCGCGCAGTGATCGAGCATCGCGCTCATTTCGAGGTTGCGTCCGGCGCCTTCAGTAGGGGCGTCGACCCTTAGGACTCCGCCGGCGCTCCCCTCACCGCGGCGCGAACAACTCCTCCACGAAGAACGCCAGCCCCGGCGGGTCGAGGCGCAGCGGGCCGTCCGTCAGGAACCGCGTTTCGATCTTCCCGCCTTCGCCGCGCCAGTGGTGGACGGCGGTGCGACGCTCCGGGTCCAGGATGAGGTAATGCGCCACGCTCGGCACGGAGAAATAGCCGGAGAGCTTTGGCCCCTGATCGCGTTCGGCCGTCCCCTCCGATAGAACCTCGACCGCGATCAGCGGCTCGGGGACCTCGACCGTCTCGCTCGGCAGGCGCGGGCTGCAATAGACCACCGCGTCCGGCTCGTACGCAGTGTCTTCCGAGATGCGGACGATCGACCCGTCCTTCGTCACGTGGCAGGCGAGCCCGAGGTTGCGGATCGCGCCTTTCATGGCGGACGCGACTTCGCGCTTCGTTTCCGTATGAGCCGGACGTTCGGGCCTCTTTTCCACGAGCTCGCCGGCAAACAGCTCCCAGCGTCCTTCGCGCCCCTCAATCCAGTGGAGGAATTCGTCTACGGTCATGAGCCTCATCACGGAACGGAAAAGAACAAGCTTAACACCGTTCGTGGGGCTGGAAAACCGCTTCCGCTCCCTACAGCGCCCCGAAAATCTTGTTCAGAAAATCATTGGTCTTGTGTCCCGGCGCGGCGGCGGGAATCGGCGCCGGCGGCACGGGAGCGTCCGGAGGCGCCGGCGCGGGGCGCGCGCGGCCGGTCGGCGCCGCGGCCGGCGTGATGTCGAGCGGCGCCTGGGTCGCGACGGGCTGAGCCCCGCCCCGGCCTCCGGAGGGCGGGATCAGTCCAGGCGGCTGGGACGGACCGCCTCCGCCGAGGGGCGCAAACAGCGGCGCGAGCGGGTTCGGCGGGCCGGGCTGCCAGGTTCCGAGCGGCAGGGCGGCCACAGGCACGCCCTGGTGCGCGGCCTTCATGAACCGGCTCCAGACCTCCACCGGCAGATTGCCGCCCGAGACCTTCTTGGTCGGGCTGTCGTCGTCGTTGCCGAGCCAGACCGCAGCGACGAGATAGCTCGTGTAGCCGACGAACCAGGCGTCGCGGAAATCCTGGCTGGTGCCGGTCTTGCCGGCTGCCTGCCAGCCCGGCAGCTCCGCCTTACGCGCCGTGCCGGTCAGCAGCGTCTCCTGCATCATCGTGTTCATCATCGAGACGTATTGCGGCTCGATCACCCGGCCGAAATTGGCGTTGCGGCGGATGTACAGGAGCTTGCCGTCCGCCGTCCGCACCTTCGTGATCACGTGAGGCTGCACGCCGATGCCGCCATTGGCGAAAGCGGCGTAGGCCGAGGCCATTTCGAGCGGCGCCACCGCCGACGTGCCGAGCGCGATCGTCGCGTTCGGCTCGAGCTCCGAGGTGATGCCGAGCCGGTGGGCGGTCTCGCACACGGTCTTCGGTCCGACTTCGAGGCCAAGCCGCACGGCGACGGTGTTCAGCGACAGAGACAGGCCTTTGGTCAGGGTCACGGGGCCGAAATATTCGCGGCTGTAGTTCTCCGGGCTCCAGCCGTGAACCGAGATCGGCCCGTCCTCGCGCACCGTGTCGGGGGTCAGGCCCTTCTCCAGCGCGGCGAGGTAGACGAACGGCTTGAACGAGGATCCCGGCTGCCGCTTGGCGGCGACAGCGCGGTTGAACTGGCTCTCGGCGTAGCTCTTTCCGCCGATCAGCGCCTTGACCCCGCCCATCGGATCGAGCGCCGCCAGCGCGCCCTGGCCGACGCCGAACTTCGCGCCCTTGGCGGCGAGCTCGTCGGCGAGCGCGTGCTCCGCCTCGGTCTGCATCGCCGCGTTGATCGTGGTCGTCACCACGATGTCCTCGTCGATCGCGCCGACCGTGTCGTCGAGCGCGTCCATGACGTAGTCGGCGGCGTAGTTGATCGAGCCCGCCGTCTTGTCGCGCCAGATCTGGGCGGGATTGGCGAGCGCTATTTTGGCCTGAGCCTCGGTGATGTGACCTTGCTCGGCCATGGCGGTGAGGACCGCGACCGCCCGCTCGGCGGCGCCGGTCGGATTGTGGGTCGGGGCGAGTTTGGACGGCGACTTCATGAGCCCCGCGAGCATCGCCGCCTCCGACAGGCTGTCGAATCGCGCGCTCTTGCCGAAATATTTTTGCGACGCCGCCTCGACCCCGTAGGCGCCGGCGCCGAAATAGACCCGGTTGAGATAGAGTTCCAGAATCTGATCCTTGGAATAGCGGCACTCGAGCCAGAGGGCGAGGATCGCCTCCTGGATTTTTCGCGACAGGGTCCGCTCCTGGGTGAGGAACAGGTTTTTCGCCAGCTGCTGGGTGAGGGTCGAGCCGCCCTCGACGGCGCCACGCCCGGCGATGTCGCGAAAGAAGGCGCGCGCCGTGCCGAGCGGATCGATGCCGGTGTGGGAATAGAAGCGCCGGTCTTCGATCGCGATGAAGGCCTTGGGCAGATAGGGCGGCAGGTCGATCAGGCGCACCGCCGGGCCGCCGGAATCGCCGCGATTGACGAGCAGCGTCCCGTCGTCCGCCAGAATGGCGATGTTGGGCGGCCGCTTTGGCACCGCGAGCTGGTCGATCGGCGGCAGCCGGCTGGCGTAGTAGGCGAACAGGCCGGCGAGCGCGATGACGGCCCAGACGCCCGCAACGGCGCCCCAGTACGCGAGGCGACCGAAGACGGAACGGAGCGGGCGCCGGCGAACCTTTTTCCCGCGCGACTCCGCCTTGGCCGGGGTCTTGCGGCGGAGCGACGGCGGCCGGTCGGCGGGATCGGCGCGCAAGCCGTCGTCGCCGCGGCGCTCGCCCGGCCAGTCGACGCGCGGCTCGATCCGCGCCCGGTTTTTCCCGCCGCCTCGGCCGAACATGGGCATCCCGCTCGCGAGGCGCATCGGCCCGGCCTCGGACCCCATGCCCCTCACGCAGCGTGAGAAGCTAAACGGGGCGGTTTAAGGGCCGGTAAAGGTTTCGGCCGAAATGACGGAATCGTTAACAACTCCGCGAAATCGGCGACCGGTCGGCCAGAGCGGTCTTGCGCTTACTGATGCGCCTTGGCAAAGTCCGCGCCCCCCTTGGGGCGTGTCGTGCGTTTGGAAGAAGTAGCGGAAGTCCTGCGATGAAAGTCACCATCGAGCGTTCGGTCCTGCTCAAGGCTCTGGGACACGTCCATCGCATCGTCGAGCGCCGCAACACGATTCCGATCCTCGCCAATGTGCTGATCGAGGCGGCCGACGGAAAGGTGGCGCTGAAGAGCACCGACCTCGACCTCGAGGCGACCAAGCAGGCGCCGGCGGACGTCGTGCAGGCGGGCGCGACCACCGTGCCGGCGCACGTCATCTACGACATCGTGCGCAAGCTGCCGGAAGGGGCTCAGGTCGGTCTCGAGATGACCGGCGAGACCGGCCAGCTGCTGGTGCGCTCGGGACGCT
>NZ_JBKQOT010000248.1:0-3156 GCF_052145395.1 Roseiarcus sp. | reverse complement strand
AAACCGAGGCCAGACGAATCACTGGCTATTCGATCTGCATCTCCGGCACGTCGCCCTCGACGATCAGCTTCGCGCCGGTCGCCTTGACGATGTCCCCGACCGAGCAGCCGGGGCCGCGCTCCTTCAGCACCAGGCCCGCCTCGGTCGGCTTGATCACCGCCATCTCGGTCACGATCAGGCTCACGCGCCGCGTAGCGGTCAGCGGCAGCGTGCAACGCTCGACGATCTTGTGGGCGCCCTTGGCGGTATGGACCATGGCGACGATGACGCTTTTCGCGCCGGCGACGAGGTCCATCGCGCCGCCCATGCCCGGCACCATCTTGCCCGGCACCATCCAGTTGGCGAGATAGCCGCGCTCGTCGACCTGAAGGCCGCCGAGCACCGTCATGTCGAGATGGCCGCCGCGAATGAGGGCGAAGCTCATGGCGCTGTCGATCGAGGCGGCGCCCGGCATGGCGGTGACGAAACCGCCGCCGGCGTCGGTGAGGTCCTCGTCCTCCATGCCCTCGGGCGGGCGGGGGCCGAGGCCGACGACCCCGTTCTCCGCCTGGAAGAACACGTGCACGTCCTTCGGCAGGAAGTTGGCGACGAGACTCGGCAGGCCGATGCCGAGATTGACCAGCATCTCGGGCTTGATCTCCTGGGCGACCCGCTCAGCGATGATGTCCTTGTCTTCCATCACAGGGCCCTTTCGAGAATATGGGTGACGAGCACGCCGGGCGTCTTGACGTCGTCAGGGGAGATGACGCCGACCGGCACGATGTGGTGCGGCTCGGCGATGACCACTTCGCCGGCGAGCGCCATGATCGGATTGAAGTTGTGGGCAGTCAGCGAATACTGGAGGTTGCCGTAGTAGTCGGACTGCTTGCAGCCGAGGAGGGCGAAGTCGCCCTTAATCGGCTTCTCGAGCAGGTAGGGCTTGCCGTCGACCTCGATGATCTGCTTGCCTTTCTCGACCGTCGTGCCGATGCCGGTGGCGGTCAGCACGCCGCCGAGCCCTGCGCCCCCGGCGCGGATGCGCTCGACCAGCGTTCCCTGCGGCGAAAGTTCGACCTCGATCTCGCCGGAAATCATCTTCTTCTGCGTCTCGGGATTGAGCCCGATGTGCGAAGCGATCAGCTTGCGGACGGCGCCGGCGGAGATGAGCTTGCCGATGCCCTTGCCGGGCGAGGCGGTGTCGTTGGCGACGATCGTCAGGTTCTTCACGCCGCGCTTGACCATGGCGTCGATCAGGCGGTGGGGGGAGCCGACCCCCATGAAGCCGCCGATCAGGCAGACCGCCCCGTCGGGGATCAGTGCGGCCGCCGCATCGGCGGATAACGCGGTTTTCATACTTGCATCCCCTGTGAGCCCTTGCGCGCGGGTGCGCGCGCGTCGATCCGTAATCCAAGTCCGACGGAAGCGAAACAAGGAGCGGCCGCCGCTTATTGTCGCGGGGCCTGTCCCAATCGCCGGCAAACTCGGCGCGCGATCTGACACGCGTGTGACGGTTGACCCGGACCGCCGGCCGTCGCAGTGAGCCGCGCGGGAAGGCCAAAAAGAGGGTGATCGCCGATGACGGACACGATTTCGCCCGCCGGCGGGATGTGGGACGACCGCTACCGGCCGGCGTCCTACGCCTACGGGCTCGAGCCGAACGCCTTTCTGGCGAGCCAGGCGCATCGGCAACGGCGAGGTATGCGCGCGCTCGTCCCGGGCGACGGCGAGGGGCGGAACGGGGTGTGGCTCGCGGGGCAGGGACTCCTTGTGGATACGTTCGACCTCTCCGCCTTCGGCGTCGCCAAGGCGAAGGCGCTCGCTGCGGAGCGCGGCGCGAGCGTCAACGCCGTTCAGGCCGACGCGCTCGCATGGGACTGGCCGGAGGCGCGTTACGACCTGATCGCGCTGATTTACGTGCACCTTGTCGAGCCCGAGCGCCGGATCGTCCACGCGAAGGCGCTGAAAGCGCTGAAGCGCGGCGGCCTGATTGTGCTGGAAGCCTTCCGCCCCGAGCAGCTTCTTCGACACGCCGCCGGAGCGCGCGGCGGCCCGCGCGATGCGGCGCCTCTTTATTCCGTCGAGGCGCTGCGGGAGGATTTTTCCGCCGAGGAAATCCTGTTGCTCGAAGCCGCGGAGGCGCGGGTGGACGAAGGCCATCTGCACGTCGGCGAGAGCGCGGTCGTGCGGGCGGTGGTGCGGAGGGGCTGAGGGGAATCGATTTCACCACTAAGATCACGAAGAGACCCGAAGCCTTGGCGGACCTTCGTGTCCTTTCTGGTGAAATCGCTCAGCCGACCCGCTTCACCCCCGGCGGCTTCCAGGTCCCGGTTCCGAGCGGCAGGATCGAGGGCGGATTGGTCTTCGGCCAGTAGAGGCGCATGACCATGTAGATCGGCCCCTCCGGCGAAGGCAGCCAGTTCGATTCCTTGTCCGCTCCCGGCGACGTGTTTTGGATGTGGATCGTGATCGAGCCGTCAGAATTCTTCTTCAGGTCCGGCAGCATCGGCGAGTTGATCAGGTACCGGTCGATCGGGTTCTTGACCAGAAGCTGCGTCTTGCCGTCGTACATCGTCACCGACCAGAACGCGTTGACCGGCGGCAGCCCGTCGGCGGGGAAGGTCAGAGTGTATTTCCTCTTTCCGTCGAGCGGACGGCCGCGGTCGTCGGTGCGGGCGAAGGGATAGGCCGCCTCGATCGGGTCATTGGCGTAGATGCCGGCCTTGGCCACCGCCGCGCGCTTCAGCCAGTCGCCGTTGAAGTACGCGGCGTCACCGCCGCCGAAACCGATCCGCCAGCCATTGACGTTCTTGCCGGAGAGATTGACGACGTCGTCGATTCGCCGGTCGGCCATCTTCATGCCGACGAGGATCTGGAGCCGGTCGTCGAGCCTGAGGCTTTCCAGGTTGAACGGCTTGCCCGCCTCGACGCCGATTTTGGCGAGGTCGGCGCGGATCGCGTCCTCGTTCTGCATTGGCGGCATGAACTGCATCATGAAGGCCACGTAGTCGAAGAACTTCGTCTTCGCGAGGTCGTCGTCGATCTTGTGTTGTTTTGCATGGACAGCCCAAGTCCAAAGATGTTAATGGCTGGGACAAGATCCGCTGGAGCATGACGATCGCCGGAGCCGCCTCAGCCTACGGCGTCGACGCTCAGCCCGAGACCAAGGACGATTGGACG
>NZ_JBKQOT010000247.1:0-2828 GCF_052145395.1 Roseiarcus sp. | reverse complement strand
GCTCGCAGGCGTGCGCCGAGCTGCAATGCGATGCCCTCGATCCCGCCGCGGTCTAATGCCTCTTCGATCGCTGATGCTCCGTGGCGCTGGCCTGAGCGCTCCACCGCACGCAAGAGCTCCAAGACGTAAAACGGGTTGCCGCCAGTGGCGCGATGGATGGCGGCGCACAAGTCATCGTCGGCGTTCTTTGAAAGTGTTTCCCGCGCAATCTTGACGACCGCCTGATCGGTCAGCAGCGGTAAACTCATCGTCGAGCCGGCAGCTGCGCGCACCGCAGCGAATTCCCGCATCTGTGATTGGGGCTCATCCGGACGCAGCGCCACGACGACCGCGATCTCGGGTCCCTGCAAGCGCGGCGCTAGGTAGGCGAGCCACCGAAGCGAGGCGTCGTCGGCCCAGTGCGCGTCATCGATGGCGATCAGGACCGGATGGCGCGCGGCGATATTAATCGTGAACCAATAAAGCCCGTGCAGAACGGCAAACGTGTCCTGCTCGCCAACGTCTGCGACGGTAGGAACAAGGAGGGCGCGAACCGGGTGCGCGGCGCCTGCGAACAGCGCCGTCGTCTCGTCCTCGCCGGAGTTGGCGCAGTAGCGCTCGAACAGCTGGCGGACGACTCCAAAGGCGAAGTCACTTTCCAGATCCGAGCCGCGCGCCCGAAGAACCAACCGGCGCTCCCGGCTCGCTATGGCGCAAGCAGCATTGAGCATTGCAGTCTTGCCTAGCCCCGCTCCGCCCTCGACAATCAAGAGACCGCCGCGGCGCATTAGGGACCGGATCGCTGCTAGCTCCGATTTGCGTTCGAGGAGAGTCATCATCCAGACGATTTTCGTTTAGAGGGCCCCCAGTGTGCAATCTCCTTGGGTGTCGGGGATAGAGTTAGGCCCGAAGCGGGGCATGAGCCGTCGCCTCGTTAACGCGAGTCCGGCCTGATTTGAAGGACGGTCCTTGTCATCTCGTACCTTGCGGCGGCGCAGGATCGCATGGCAAAAGGCGTCGGGCTATACTAAACGAAGCCGTGTGGAGACCATGATCGGTCGATATAAACAAGTCATCGGCGATGGGTTGCGCTTCCACAAGGACGAGCGCCATGGCACAGAAGTTAGGGTCGCCGTCCATGTCTTGAACCGCATGTCGAAGCTGGGAAGCCCGATTTCCGTCCGTATTGCCTGAGGACGGAGAGGGATGGGGTTGATGCGTCTCCTCCGTCGATCCATGCAACAACGCCTCGAGCGCACGCATCGCCCCGCTCGGCGAGCGGCTCGGATCGATGGATTTTTCGCACGAGGGCGAAAACGAGGACTTACGGCTGGCGCAGGCGGCGGGGGCGCGACGGACGTCAGCCCACCACGTGATAGCCCGCGTCCACGTAGGTAATGTTGCCCGTCATGGAGCTCGCCGAGTCGCTGACGAGGAAGGCGGCCAAAGCGCCGACGTCGTCGGCGGAGATGAGCCGATGCTGGGGCGCGCGTTCGGTGGTTTGGTCCAAGAACTCGTCGAATTGCCTGAGCCCCGAGGCGGAACGCGTCGCCACCGGCCCCGGAGAGATGGCGTTGACCCGGATCCCCTTTCCCCCGAGCTCCAAGGCCATGTAGGCGACTGCGATTTCAAGCGCGCCTTTGACCGGTCCCATGACGCCGTAGGGTCGCACCGCCTTCTCGCCGCCGTAGTGGGTGATCGTGAGCAGGCAGCCGCCCGACGTCATCAGAGGTTCGGCGAGCTTCGCCATGGACAAGAACGAGTGCACGGAGACGAGCATGGCGTGGGCGAAGCCCTCCGCGGAACAATCGATGACCCGGCCACGCAGGTCAGCGGGGGGCACATAGCCGATCGAATGGAAAGCGAAATCCAGGGATCCCCACTTCGTCGCGATCTCCTCGAAGACGTTTTCGAGCTCGCCGGGAACGGAGACATCGCAGGGCAGGGCGATTTTGCAGCCAAGCGCATCCGCGAGCGGTCGGACATAGCGCTCCGCTTTCGCGTTCAGGTAGGTGATGGCGACATCGGCGCCCGCGTCGCGAAAATGGCGTGCGCAGGCGTAGGCGAGGCTGCGTTCGTCCGCCACGCCGAAAACCAGCCCCTTCTTACCCTTCAACGTCGTCATGTCGCCGCCCGCGCGATCGGAAACCGCCGGGCGCCGTGTAGCACTTGCGCGCCGATCGCGAAACCGCGGAAAAAGGCGAAGGGGCCTTTCCAGAGAGCGGCGGTGCTTGAGACGCCGGCCCCCGACGACGCCAAGCCTTGAGGATTCGCCGATGGACGATCAACCGATGAGCCAGCCCCTCGTCCTCGACGAGGCCGAGGCGCCGCTCGACGGCTGGGACGACCCGGTCAAGGGGCGCATCCGCTGGCGGACTTTGTTCTCGCACCCCGGCACGCCGATCGACGGGATCACGTGCGGCGTCGCGGATCTTGAGCCCGGCGACTGGCTCGGCCTCCACCGCCATGCCCCGCCCGAGATCTACTACGTCATCGCCGGGACGGGCGTCGTGACGCTGAATGGCGAGGAGACGCCGGTCAGGGCGGGCTCGGCCGTGTTCATCCCCGGCATGGCCGAGCATGGAATCCGGCAGACGGGAACGGCGCTTCTGCGCTTTGTCTACGGCATCCCGGTCGATTCGTTCGACGGCGTCACCTATCTGTTTTCGGCGGAAAAATCCGCCTGAGCGCATGAGGAGCGGCCCAAGTCCCTTCATCCTCGCGTCGCCATCGTCACCGGCGGCGGGCGCGGCAACGGCCGCCCGATTGCGCTGGCGCTCGCCGCGGCCGGCGCCCGGGTGATCGTGTCCGCCGCCCGCGAGAAATCCCAAAAAGAGGCGGTCGCGGAG
>NZ_JBKQOT010000246.1:0-3238 GCF_052145395.1 Roseiarcus sp. | reverse complement strand
CCCACACCGTCCCCGCCTCGTCCGCGCCCATGAGGCGCGAGTAGCCGACGATGTCGGCGGCGACGATCGCGGCGAGGCGGCGGGTCGCGGTCATGCCTCGGGCGCTCCGGCCTTGCGCAGGCGGTCGAAATAGAGCTCAGCCTGGGCCAGATACGTCGGGTCGTCGGTCATCGACGTCACGTTGGCGTGGTGGCGGGAGATGGTGTAGGAGGGGTTGAGCGCGAGCCCCGCCTTGACCGCGGAACGCGCCTCGTCCAGTCGACCAAGCCGGGCGAGCGCGGTGCCCAAATTAAAATATGGAAACGGATAATTTCGGTTGCCCTCGATCGCCCGTCGAGACCACGCGACCGCTTGCTCGTGAAGGTCGAGGAGGTTCTTCGCAAGAGCTGCGATGTTCATCCAGAGGTAAGCCAACGTATCGCGCGGACTGAGGCGCAGGGCCTCGGCGACGTGAGCCTCCGTTTCTTTGGCCCGACCGATATAAATCTTGCCAAAGCCTACAAGGGAATGGGCGTGGGCAAGATTTCGATCCAGCGCCAACGCGTGTTCACATTCGGCGATGCCTTGCACGGCGCGCTTGGTGTAGATGTGGACGAACCCCAGCGTCATATGGCCGCGCGGATGGTCTGGAACCGACGACATGGCTTGGGTCAACTTTGCTTCGGCTGAAGTGAAGGCCGCCACCGGATCGGTCACATAGAAGAGTGCGCCCGCAAGCGCGTCCGCTGCCGCCGATCCAATGAGCGCGTCGACATTGTCGGGATCGGCGATGAGCGCGCGATCGTAAAAGCGTCGCGCGTGCGCCAAGTTGTCGGGGGTCGCGCCCTTGTTGAGCCAAGCTAAACCTTGAAAATAGAGGTCCATCGAGTCGGGGTTTGGAGCCTTTTCCGCGCGATGCGCCTCGGCGGCGACGAGTTGAGCGTTCAGCGCGCCTGCCAGGCGCGCGACGATTTCATCCTGCATGTCGAAGAGGTCGGCCAGGGGCTTATCGAACCGCTCCGCCCAGAGATGATTGCCCGTCTCGGCGTCGATGAGCTGCACGTTGACGCGCATGCGGTTTCCGCCGCGCTGGACGCTGCCCTCGAGGACATAGCGGACGTTGAGCTCGCGGCCGATCTGCTTCAGATCGACGTGCTTGCCCTTGTAGGTGAAAGCGGTGTTGCGCGCGATCACGAACGAGCCTCGAATGCGCGAAAGATCGGTCGTCAGGCTCTCCGTGACCCCGTCGACGAAATGCTCCTGCTCCGGGTCGGCGCCGATATTGGCGAACGGCAAAACGACCATCGAGAGGCGCGGCGGAGCGGATTTTTGGGTCGCTGGAGTCGGCGCGGGCTTCGGCTGGGCGGGCTGGCCGACTTCGAGCGAATAGACCCGGATCGGCTCGGAGATGTTCTTGAGTTTGGTTGGGCCGAGATCGCTGACGGCGAGATCGAGCCGCCCCTTCACTTGCCGATAGGCGTCCTCGGAGAGGCAGATCTCGCCCGGCTTGGCGATGCCCTCCAGCCGCGCGGCGATATTGACGCCGTCGCCCATCAGATCGCCGTCGGCCTCCTCGACCACATCGCCGAGATGAACGCCGACCCTGAATTCGATGCGGCGCTCGGGCGGCACGCCGGCGTTGCGCTCGACGAGCCCGGTCTGCACCTCGATGGCGCAGCGAACGGCGTCGACCACGCTGCGGAATTCGATGAGGCTGCCGTCGCCGGTGCGTTTGACGATCCGCCCGTGATGGGCGGCGATGGCGGGGTCGATCAGGTCGCTGCGCAGGCCCCGGAGGCGCGACAGGGTGCGGTCCTCATCCGCGCCGGCGAGCCGGCTGTAGCCGACCACGTCGGCGACCAGGATCGCCGCAATTTTCCGGGTCTCGCTCATGGCGAACCTCCGCCGAGGACCAGATTAGCACGGAGTCCGGGCGAAATGCGCCAAGCTCGATCGGAACGGGGAGAGATGGCAGGCCGAGAATCCGTTCGGCTGACGGTCGTGATCACCGACCTCGACGCGAAGACGCGCGCGGGCGAGGGCTTCGTGGTGCTGAATTCGGCGGGCTGAGTGCGTGTTGGCGCCACACCTGGACCCTCGCGCGCCAGGGCGACAACCGCTATGGTTTCGTCCTGTCGCGCAATCACGCTTCCGGGAACCGCATGCACACGAGCACACGCCGCGTCCTGATCGCGGCTTGCGTCATATTCGTCGGCGCCGTGGTCGGGCATCTTCTGCAGGAACTGCTGCCGCCGCATCACTTGTCCGACGCAAAGAGCGTGATCACCACTGTGCAGGGGCTGGTGACGGCCCTGCTTGCGCTGGTCCTCGGCCTCTTGATCTGGACGGGCTACGGCGTCTACGCCCAACAGAATTCCGAAATGATGACGCTGGCCGGGCAGGTGCTGCAACTCGACGTCTTGCTCGACCGGCTGGGAGCGGACGGGGTGCGGGCCCGCGCCCTTCAGCGCGAACAGCTGATAGCCATGCGCAAGCGCTTTTGGGGGCATGACGGCGGCGCCGGTCCGCCGGTCCCGTATGAGACCGGGCGCGCCGAACTCAGCCGCATGGACGCGTTCTTCGCCGCCACGAAGGCGACGACCGACGAGGACAGGGCGCTGTTCGATCAGGCCAGGGGCCTTGCCGCCTCGATCGTCCTGACCATCCTGCTGATGGGACGCCAATTGCGCAATCCGGTGCCGCACGGGCTCATCAACAGCGTGATCCTGTGGGCGGGCTTGGTCTTCTGTTGCCTCGGCACGACCGCGACCCTCAGCGTTCTCTCGATCGCTGTCGAGTTCGTCGGCGCCCTCTCTGTGGCGAGCGCGATCTTCCTCATTCTGGAGTTCAGCCAGCCCTACGACGGTCATTTCCGCATTCCGCCCGACGGGATCGATCACGTGATCGCTGCGCTGACGCAGCCGCCGGAGGCCTGACGCGCCTATTTGTACTCCCAGTCCGCGCCGACGCCGACGGTCGTCCCGCCCGCCGCGTCGACGCCGGCTTGCAGGCGGATGTGGCGGGTGACGTCGAGATTGACGTTGACCCCGTTGTTCTGCGGCTGCACGCCGGTCGTGACGTCGACGCTGATCCGGTCGTTGATTGTGCGCCCCAGACCGAGCAGGCCGCCGTTCGAGTTCGAGAAAAGACCCAGGTTGCTGAGGCCCAGCGTTTTGCGCACTTGGTCGAGCGCGTCGCCGCGGCCGGACAGGGTCGCGACCGTGTTGGCGAGCTCCAGCGCCTGGAACGCCGACAGGTT
>NZ_JBKQOT010000245.1:0-14873 GCF_052145395.1 Roseiarcus sp. | reverse complement strand
GCGCCGCCTGGTTCTCCACAGAGCGCACGGGAACGAAGCGCTCGCCCGGACGCCCTGCCGCCTCGCAAATCGCCGCCGCGTCGGCTGCGTCGTTCTTGTTGCGCCGGACATAGGGCTTCACGTGCGCGGGCGGGATGAGCCTCACCGCAAAGCCGAGTTCCAGCAATTGCCGCCCCCAGTGATGCGCCGAGGAGCAGGCCTCCATCGCCACCACGCACCGCGGCAACGTGTCGAAAAACTTCAAAAGCGTTCGGCGATTGACCGAGCGGGCAATGACGACGGAGCCCGTCGCGTCGACCGCGTGAATGCGGAAGACCCTCTTGGCCAGATCAAGCCCGACGCGCGTGACAGACGAGGTATCGATGATAGACTTCCCCACGGACGGCTCCCTTCCAGATGGCGCTTTCAACGACGACCATCTTGGCACGCGTGATGCCGTTCGGGGCGCCGTCCACCTCATCAGCAAGGGGCGGATATGTCCCGTTCACAAAGCCGTTGGGGAACGGCAGCTATTTGCGCATTCCTGCCATTCCAGTCGGACGCCAAGCGTTTGATTTCGACCACCGGCTGGTCGGCCGCGATCGCGTCGCGGGCTTTTGAGCTTCGCGACCAAGCGTCGCTGTCCCAGTCCGACGCCTTTGGGAGCCGTCGCGACCGACGGATCGGATATCCGTCTCTTTTTTCGCGCGGATCAACTTTTTCTTGCGGCTTCTCAGAAGACTCATTAGGATCGCCTCATGCGAAGGCCGAAGGGCGTCAGCGGATTCGGTGGCTCTTTACGGGGCGAATTTCTTTTTGGAGGGGACAGGCGAGTCGGGAAATAAAAATCGACCGGGTTCGCGCGTAACCCATTGAAAAGGCCCGTTTCGGTCGAGAGAATCCAAGGAATTCCAAGGAAATCCAACCTTCAAAACCTGGAGATTCGCGGACGCCTGAGGTTGGCCGGCGGAGCGCCGAGGAAATCCAAATTTCGCCCGGCCGCCGGCGGCTCGCTTTAACTGAACTGTCTCGTCTATTGGACCGGCTTCGACCGCCCGGCCAGCGCCTCGAGCCGCGCGACCATGGCGTCGCTGTCCCACTCCGCCGCCCCCTCGCGGTAGGCGAGCGGGGCGCCGTCCGGCCCGAGGATCAGCGTGGTCGGAAAGCCGCGGGCGCCGATTTCCGGCTCGAGCTTTCCGTCCGGGTCGAGGAAGAGCGTCAGGCGCTTCAACCCCATTTTCCCAAAAGCTTTTTGGGAGGGCGAGTCGCCGACCGGGTCCTTGGTCACCGCGACTACGGCGAAGTCTTCCGGCAGGCGCGCCGCGAGCCGGTCGAGCGACGGCATCTCCTGAAGGCATGGGACGCACCACGGCGCCCAAAGGTTGAGCACGACCGTTTTTCCGCGGAACGAGTCGAGCGAAACCGGCTCACCGGACGCGTCGACGAACGGACTGAGCTTCGCCGGCTCCTTGTGGAGGATTTCGACGAGGTCGGGCGGCGCCGAGGTCCGCCTCGCCTCGAGGATGACCAGGATCCCGAGGCCGATCAGGAACAGGCCGGCGAGCGCCGCCCACTCGGTTTTCCTGCCAGCGGGCGCCGCAGCCGTCGCGGTCATGGCGCGGCGCCTGCGGTCTTCGGCCGAGCGAGCGCCCGGATGGCGATCACGACGAAGGCCGCCCCGCCGAGAATGGTGACGATGGACGCGATCCCGTGCACCGCCATGCCGGCCGCGGCCACGGGGTCGAGCGAGCCGACCCCGGTCGGAGTTTTGCGCAGCGCGCCGTAGCCGCCGGCGACGAACATGCCGATCGAGGCGACAAACTGGCCGCCAGCGTAGAGCCCGATCAGCCAGCGGGTCGCGCGCGCCGACACCGGCCTGAGCCCGAGCTCGTCGAGGCCGAAAGTGAGCAGCATCCCTGCGCTCGACACGCTGACCGCGGTGACAACGGCGTGATAATGCGCCGGCGTGCGCGTATCCGAGCCGGAGATCAGCAGGCCCATGATCCCGCCGAGCGCGAAGAGCGCGAGCGAGGCGGCGAGGGTGAAGAAGCCCGGATCGCGCCAGGGCCAGCGCTGCGGCCCGAGCGCCGCGCGCGCATTGGCGAAGAGGGCGATCGCGAAGACCAGCATCGGCAGCGCGAGGCCGAACTGCAGCAGGCGGAAGGCGTCGTGCTGCTTGTCGGAGAACGGTTCGAAAACCCGGTAGAACATCGGCCCGGGAATGGCGAAGATGGCGATGATCCAGACGGCGAGGCGGAAGATGTCGTCGTCCACGGCCTTTTGCCCGAGGCTCCTGAGCGCGAGAATGCGCCAGTTGGTCACGAGCAGGATCGCGTAGACGAACTGCAGGAGGTGCCCGCCGCCCCAGAACAGAGCCTCCCGGTCCGTCAAGAGCGGGTCCTCCCGCGCGAGCAGGATTCCAGCCACGATGAACGAAACGAGCGCCAGGACGAAGACGAAGCCGGCGAGCGCCATCGCCAGCGTCAGCGCCGGCAGGGGCCGTCTTCCGGGCAGGTTGACGAACAGCCGGACGAGCGGCGCGAGCACCCCGAGCGCCAGCAAAATGAGCCCGAGATCGTAGAGGGGATGGCGGAGGAGCGGAACGTAGTTGGTCAGCTCCGGCTGGGCCTGGTCGAGGAAGGCCGGCGCGAACAGGCAGGGAAAGGCGATCAGCGCGATCCCCTGCCCGACCCGCCCAAAGGCCTGTGCGCGCACCTGGTCTCCCGCGGCCTCGCGGGTCGCGACGGTCGCCAGAAAGGCAAACACGCCGAGAAGCCAGATGACCAGCGAGAAGATGACGTGGATGACGAGGCCCTTGTAGAAGAAGCCGATCGGCCACAGCGGCGCCTTATCCATGCCGGGCACCCGCGACAGCGCCAGCAGCAGGGCGAAGACTCCGGCGAGCGCCAGCGCGCCGACCGCGATCCACGCCCACCCGCTGAGTTCGCCCGCGAGGGCGCCGGCCGTGCGGGAAGTGCGCGCGAACGCGGACGGCCCGGAAGCGGATTGGACGGCCCCGCTCATCGGCTCAGCCCGGCAAGGGATAGAGATGGACCGCCATCACATAGACGACGAGCCCCGAGGCGGCGACGAACAGCCACGACGGATAGGTCACCCGCGCGAAGCGGCGGTGAACGGCGAAACGGCCCTTGAGCGCATTGTAGACCGTGATCGGCACGAGAGCGGCGACCAGCAAAGCCATGACGACGTGAACCGCCAGCAAGGTGAAATAGATCGGCCGGATCGGGCCTTCGCCGCCGAATTTCGCCAGGCCCGCGAACGCGTGATACACAAAATAGACCGCCAGAAAGGCGGCGCCGATGGCGATCGCCACCATCATGGCGCGCCGGTGCCCGTCGCGATCCTGAGCGCGGATGCGGCTGTAAGCGTAAATGAGCACGACGATCGTCGCCGCATTCAGGACGGCGAGCACGTGCGTGAGATCGTGAACAGCGATCATCCGCCTCAAGGTCCGTATTTGATGATCTTGACCATGATGCTCACATACATGAAAGCGGCGAGCGCGGCGAGAAAAGCAAGCAGGACCCACTTGCCCCGCATCGGCCTGCGCTCGGGCTTGGGCTCCGGGGCGAAGGGATCGTTCATCGGCTGATGTTCCGGATTTTATGAACAGAAAGCCCTCCGCGACGGGCGCGGAGGGCGCATCTTTTTAGCTCAGCGCCGGTCAGTGGTAGTCGTAAGGCGTCCAGTCGGGTCCGACCACGACGGGCTTCAGGAAGTTGCCGGGGCCGGGCGGGCTCGTCGTATGGGTCCACTCGAGCGATTTCGACCCCCATGGGTTCGTGCCGACCACAGGGCCGTGGATCGCCGCGTAGATCCAGCCGATGATCATCAGTGTGATGCCGGCGGCGCTGATGAAGGCCCCGTAGGTTGCGATGTGATGATAGGCCTCGAACTGCGGGAACAACGGGTAGCTATAGTAGCGGCGCGGCATGCCCTGCACGCCGATGATGAACAGTGGCCAGAAGGTCACCTGCGTCCCGATCAGGTTGAGCCAGAAGGCTGCCTTGGCGATCGGCAGGTCGGCCGAGCGCCCGGTCAGCTTCGGGAACCAGAAGTAGATCGCGGCGAACAGAGCGTAGGTCGCCATCAGCCCCATGATGAAGTGGAAGTGCGCGTGCACGTAGCTCGTGCGCGCCAAATTCACTGTCAACGAGGTGACGGCGAGGGGAATGCCGGTGAGGCCCCCGACCAGAATGAGGAACATGCAGGCGACCGCGTAGTACATGGCCACGTTGAAGGTGATCGCGCCCTTGTAGAGCGTCAGAAACATCGAGATGACCATCAGGCCGACCGGCACCGAGATCAGGAGCGTCGTCACCATCATGCCGATGCGGATCCAGTCCGGCATGCCGGAGATGTAAAGGTGGTGCACCCACACCTCGCCGGTCATCGCGACAGTGCCGCCGATGCCGCCGTAGACGGCGGCCTTGTAGTTGAAGATCGGGTTCTTCGCCTGGCAGGCGATAACCTCGAACAAAAGGCCCATCGCCGGCAGGAATATCACATACACGGCCGGGTGCGAATAGAACCAGAACAGGTTCTGGTAGAGCAGCACGTCGCCGCCGCGGGTCGGATCGAAGAAGCCCATGCCGACGTAGCGGTCGAGCAGGAGCAGCGTGACCGCGGACGCCAAAACCGGCACGAACACGATCTGAATGCAGAACGCCGCGAAGATTGTCCAGACGAACATGTTGAGCTGGTTCCAGCCCATCCCCGGCGCGCGCATATAGATGATCGTCACCAAAAAATTCACCGCGCCAAGAATCGACGAGAAGCCGATCAGGTGGACGGTGAACACGTAGAACGCCGTGTTGCCGGGCGAGATGATCGAGTACGGCGGATAGCCCGTCCACATGATGTCCGGCTTGTCGCCGATGACGAAGGTCAGCAGCGCCATGATGACGCCGGCCAAGAACAGCCAGACGCTCAGCGCATTGATGCGCGGGAAGGCGACGTCGCGCGCGCCGATCATCAGTGGCACGAGATAGTTGGCCGCGAAGCCGGTCAGGCCCGGAATGAGGAAGGCCAGGATCATCGCCGCGCCGTGGAAATAGAGCGCGGTGTCGTAGGCGTGTGCAACCGTCAGGCTCTTGGAAAAGTCGCCGACGAAATAGTTCACCGGGCCATCCAAGGTCATGACGTTGTACTGGGTGAGCCGAATGGCGATCGCCATCAGGCCCGCGACGATGAACGCCGCCATCGAGCCGAACAGATAGAGCACGCCGATCCGCTTGTGGTCGGTGGTGAACACCCAATCGCTGATCTTGAAGCAAGCCCCCTCGTGAGCCGGAAGATGGGTTGTCGCGGTCATGGGTCCCTCGGTCGATGTCTAGAGCGCGGAGGCCGCAGGCGCGGCGGCGGAGGAGCGTGGGGCGTCGAGACTGGCGCTCTTTTTCTTGGTCAGCTGTTCGGCCATCCATTTGTCGAAGTCGGCCTTCAGAACAGCCTTGACTGGCGCGTTCATCTGGGAGTGGCCGTCGCCGCAGAATTCGACACAGGTGACGAACGTTTCGAGCGGCTTGTCGGGGTAGAACCAGATGTGCGTTATGCGACCCGGCAACATGTCTTCCTTCAGCTTGTACTCGATCAGCCCGAACGAGTGGACAACGTCGGTCGCCGTCATGCGCAGCACGATCGGTTGGCCGACCGGCACGACAAGCTGGTCGGACTTGACGCCATTGCCGTAATCGAACTCGAAGTACCATTGCGAAGCGCTGACATTGACCTCCATCGAATGGGCGGGCACTGTCCGTTGGATGCTCCAAAGGGACCAGCCTCTGGCGGCAAGGAAGAAGTCGTCCGCCATGAACAGCGCCGCCGGCACGAGAGACCATGCGAGCGCAATGTCGAGATTGACTTTTGGGGCCGTGCCGACCTGCCCCGGGCCGGTTGCGCGGTACCGCCACAGGAGATAGGCGCCGACCGCGGCGAACAGGCCCCCGATGACGAAGAGATCGACCAGCACGTCGTTCCAGGTGTCGGTCCACGCCGTCGTCGGGTTGATGATCCCGCCCGTATCCTCATAGGCGAAGCTCGGCCCCGCCCAAACGAGCGCGGCCACGGCCGTCCAGAGCTTCCTGTTCAACCTCATGCCATGCTCTCCCCAGCGTGATCCCGCCGGCGCAGCTTGAAGGCGAGTGCGGACCCGGCAAGCGTCAGTATTCCGCTTGCCAGCGCGCCAACGCCGACGAAGATCGGAATGCTCAAACGATATTTCCCGTCGTGATAGTTGTAGCTGTAACAGAAGCTGATCGCATAATCGACGATCTCGCTCGGCTTGAACTGGTTGTCGCGGGCGTCGAGCGCCGCAAGCTCGATATCGTCGGCGTCGACGTCCTGGTGATACAGCACGCGCGCAAGTTCGCCCTTTGGCGAAAAGAACAGGTAGACGCCCGGATGGACGAACAGCCCGTCGTCCACCGACCAGAAGAACTTGAAGCCGATCTTCGCCGTCTGAGCCTTGAGGTCGGCCTCGTTCTTGAAGGTGGCGAAGGTCCAGACCGGGGCGAGATCGTCGGCAAGTTCGAGATGCTTGCGGAAGGCGCCAGTCGATTCGAGATCGTCGCGGCGGTCGAACGAGACCGTCAACAGATTGAAGTCGACGCCCGGCTTGACGCGTCGGACCTTCTTCAGAAGCTCGTGCAGCGTCGCATTGATGATCGAGCAGCTGCCGTCGCAGGTGTAGTAAGAGAGCACGAGCAGTGTGGGCTTGCCGGCCAGATCGCCCCAGCGGAACGTTCGGCCGTTCTGGTCGACGAATTCGGTCGCTGGATCGATCGCCCGGCCGAGCACCGCCCGTTCGTCGATCTGCAGCACGGCCGGGTTCAGCGCCGACTCCGGGCGGACGAAGTACTGCGCGGACGCCCCGCCCGCGCCCCAAACCAGGGGGAGCGCGAGCGCTGCGGCCATTGCCGCCCTGCGTCTCGTCATCGCCGGCGCCATCCGCCTGTCCTTCATCTCACCAGAAATAGACCTGCGATGCGACGAAGAACCAGACCACGTCGACGAAGTGCCAGTAGATGCCGGCCACCATGACGAACAGCGGATTGATCTTGTTGCGCGCCACGCCCCACGCCACGCCGAGGAACGTCGCGAGGCCCACAAAGACGTGCGAGGCGTGGAAGCCGGTCAACGAGAAGAAGGCCGCGGAGTACTGGTTGGTCCCGGGGGTGAAGCCTTCCGAGTAGAGGTGGACATACTCGTAGATCGTGCAGGAGAGGAAGGCGGCGCCAAGCAGGAGCGTGATCCCGAGAGCAGAGAAGAATCCGCCCCGGTCGCCCTTGTGCAGGCGGGTCTCAGCCATGTGGTAGGTGAAGCTGGACGCCACCAGCAGGACGGTCATCGCAAGCGGAAGAACCTTGTTGAACTCGGGCGTGCCAGCCGGCGGCCAATTCACGCCCGTCCCGAGGCGCAACACCCAATAGCTGGCGAACAGGCCGATGAAAATCAGCGCCTCGCCGATGATGAACACGCCGATTCCGACCGGCGAAACGTTGGAGATCACGCCTTGCTGCGTGGCCCCCTCGTAGATCCATCGCCCGATCCCGGCCATGGTCAGGACGACGCCCACGCCGGCGAACAGGATCGCCAGCAGCGGCAAATGGTAGACGAGCAAGCTCGTGAAGGTCAGCGGAACGAGGAACAAAGCCCCGAACGCGATCGCTATCGGCGCCCAGCTGACTTCCCAATGGCCTGCGTGAACGGCGCCGACGCCCGTGTGCGCGTGATCCGTCATCAGTAAACCCCAGCCTAGCCTGTTGTTGTCGTCTTTGTTGTTCTTCTTGCCGATGGTCTCAGCCGCGCTTTCCGAAGTTGCGGCCGGTCGCCTCCGAGTTTGTTTGAGCCTTACCGCGGCGCGTCTATCCCCTCAGACAGACTTGCGCCAGCAGCGTCGCGAACAGCAGGAACATGTACAGAATCGAGAAGCCGAACAGGGCCATCGCGGCCTTCCGCCGCGCGGACTCGTCCTTGGCGCGCAAGCGGTAAAGCGCCACGGCGCGCCACAGAAACACCCCGTTGCAGGCCGTGGCGACGCCGGCATAGAGAAGGCCGACGCCCGGAATGGCCAGCGCGCCATAAGAGGCGGCCGCCACCAGGACCGCGTAGACGAGAATCTGCCGGCAGGTTGCCACGTGCCCGGCGACGTTCGGCAGCATCGGCACGCCGACGCGCTCGTAGTCCGTGCTGCGGCAGATCGCCAACGCCCAGAAATGCGGCGGCGTCCACAGGAAGATGATCAGGAAAAGCGCGATCGCGCCGGGCGAGAGGCTTCCGGTCGCCGCCGCCCATCCGATCACCGGGGGGAGCGCCCCGGCCGCGCCGCCGATCACGATGTTGAGCGGCGTGCTGCGCTTCAGCACCATCGTGTAGAGCGGGATGTAGATTGCAATGGTCAGCAGCAGCAACGCCGCCGCGAGCCAGTTCACCTGAAGGCCGAGCGCGGCGACCGAGACGATCGACAGCAGGAGGCCGATCCCCAGCGCTTCGTGCGGAGGCACGCGGCCGCGAGGGATCGGGCGCATCGCCGTCCTGGCCATGTTGGCGTCGATATCGGCGTCCCACCACATGTTGAGCGCGCCGCAAGCCCCGGCGCCCGCGGCCATGGCGGAGAGAGTCGCGAGGAGCCTCAGCCAGTCGATCGCGCCCGGCGCCAGCGCGAACCCGACCGCACCGGTGAAGACGACCAGCGACATGACGCGCGGCTTGAGAAGGACGAGATGATCCACGACGCCGCCGCGAACGGTCCGTTCCTCGGCCGCACGATCGTCGATTCCGATCGTCCTCACGCTGACGCGAGTCGTCGCCATGCCCTCGTCCGTTTTCCAGCCCGCCGACGGGAGTCAAGGCAGTCCTCGGGTCTGGTCGAGGGCCGCTGCTTCCCCAGCTCGCTACACTACACTTACCTGATCCCACGCGTTCAACGCGCAACGCATGGGCCGGTGTTTGTTATGCACTAATGACACGATGATCGGATCGAATGTCAAGGCGTCATCCGCCGCCGCAAACCTTTCGCGTTTAAACGAACGACGCATACGGCCGGCTACGCCGCCCAAGGCCGCGCTTGTTACGCGCGTAGCGCCTCCGCCGCCTGCCCGAACTGAAGGTTCGCGAGGCGGGCGTAGACGCCGCCTTTCGCCACGAGGTCGGGGTGCGTCCCCTCTTCGACGATTCGGCCCGCCTCCATCACAAGAATGCGATCGGCCTTCTGGACCGTAGCCAGACGATGGGCGATCACGAGGGTGGTGCGCCCGGTCATGACGTCGTCGAGAGCGGCCTGCACCTGCGCCTCGTTGTGGGCGTCGAGCGCCGATGTCGCCTCATCGAGCAGGAGAATCGGCGCGTCCTTGAGAATCGCCCGCGCAATCGCGAGGCGCTGCCGCTGACCGCCCGACAGGGTCACGCCGCGTTCGCCGAGCTCCGTCGCGTAGCCGTCGACGAGCTCGCGGATGAAGCCGTCTGCCGCCGCCCGCAGCGCCGCCGCCTCGATCGACTCCTCGCTCGCGTCCTCCCGCCCATAGGCGATGTTTTCCGACACCGTTCCGCCGAAGATCGACGGGTCCTGCGGCACGGGCGCAATGCGCGCGCGTAGGTCGCGCGGGTCGACCGTCTTCACGTCGACCCCGTCGACGAGCACCCTGCCCTCGAGGCAGTCGTAGAACCGCATGACGAGCTGGAAGACCGTCGACTTGCCTGCGCCCGAGACGCCGACGAGCGCGACCCGCTCGCCGGGGCGGATCGAGAAGCTCAAGTCGTCGATCACCCGCGCGTCGGGCGCCCCCTCATAGGCGAAAGACACCCGCTCGAAGGCGATCGCGCCCCGCGGGGGCGGCATCGCGAGCGGCTTAATCGGCGCGACGATCCGCGGCGCGACCGACAGAAGCTCGGATATGCGGCCGGCCGCCCCCGCGGCCGCCGCGGCCTCGCTCCACACCTGCGACAGCTCGCCGAGCGACGTCGCCGCCAGCACCGCAAACAGCACGAACTGCGACAGAAGCCCGGCCGTCATCCGCCCGGCCAGGACGTCGTGCGCGCCGAGCCAGAGGACGAAGACGACGCTGCAGAAAGCGAGCGACACCGCGACCGCAATCAGGATCGCGCGCGTGACCGCGGTTTCGCGGGCGGCGGCGTAAGCGCTCTCGACCGCCCGTGCAAACCGCGCCCCGCTCGACTCCTGCGCCCCGAACGCCTGCATGGTGCGCACCGCCCCGAGGCTCTCCGAGGCGAACGCCGTCGCGTCGGCGAGCGTGTCCTGGGCGTGGCGGGACCGGCGGCGAACAATCCGGCCCGAGGCGATGAGCGGCGCCGCGATCACGGGAATGGCGACAAGGACCAGCGCCGAGAGCTTGGGGCTGGTGTAGACCATCAGCGCGGTCGCCCCGACGAACATGAAGAGATTGCGCAGCGCGATCGAGGCCGAGGCGCCGAAGGCGGCTTTGATCTGGGTCGTGTCCGCCGTCAGCCGCGAAACGAGTTCGCCTGTGCGCGCGCGGTCATAGAAGGCGGCGTCGAGACCGGTGAGATGCGCGAACACGTCCCGGCGAAGGTCCGCCACCACGCGCTCGCCGAGGGTCGTCACGAGATAGTAGCGCGTCGCCGCCGCGAGCGCGATGACCACCACGACCGCGGCCATCGCGAGAAAATAGGCGTCGATCGCGCCGCCGCTCTCCGTCGAGAAGCCGAAGTCGATCATGCGCCGCAGCGCGAAAGGCACGGCGAGCGTGGCGACGGACGAAACGATCAGCGCCGCCAGCGCCGCCAGCGCCCGCCCCTTGTAGCGCAGTCCGTATCGGCCGAGCGGAAGGAGCGCGCGGAAGGAAGAGGTCCTGGACGGTTGCGATGCCTCGGTCATGGACGCCTAGATAGACGCTTCCGGCCTCAAAGACACCCGCGCTATTCGGGGTCGCGCGGAAGGCCGCCTCAGGCGGCGCGCGTCCACTCGACCATCGTCACCCCGTCGTCCAGCCTCTGAACGGGCCCCGGCTTCAGCCCCGCGGCGGCGAGCACGTCCTCGGGCGAGCGCCCCGACCCCTGCTCATGAAAAACCGGCACGCCCCCCGGAAGGCGGACCCCCGGGGCGTGGCTCAAATGAAAGGCGTCGTAGCCGATCCCGAGAAACAGGCTGAAGACGAACGGACCGCCGACGACGGCGATCTCGCCCCCGGTGACGCCAAGCGCGGCGCAGGCCGCCTCGAGCGACTCGCCGGCCGGGTTCCAGAGCCGCGCGTTCGGGTTCTTCGGGTCCGGCGCGAGCCCGGAGACGCTTCGCGTGAGGACCAGCCGTTTCCGGCGAGGCGAATTCAGTTGTCCTTCATACGATAGCCTGCCGTTTGCGATCACCGCCGCCTGATCGAGTGCCTGCTCGTACAACTTCTGGTCGGACGGGAACTTGAGCGAGTCCGGCATCAGTCCGTTCGCCGCGGCGATCATCCCGTCCTCGGACGCGATCGCATGGCCTTCGATGCGAAACGAGCCGCGCATGCGCCAACCTCCGACAGCCCAATGCGATCGTCTAAGAGCCGAGCGCCTGAAGGGTCTCGATCATGGCGCCGGGAGGAAGCCGGAACAACCCCGAGTACGGGCGCGACAGTTCGATGATGATCAAGAGCGCGCTGGCGACGGCGATCGCGCCGAGCGCCAGCGCCGTGACGACCGTGGCGTTGACCGGCGAGACCAGCCCATAACCACAGAAGAGAAGCAGCGACCAGCAAACGACGATCGCAAGCAGCGGCCAGGATATGCCGCCGGCGAGTTGCAGCATCATCAGGACCCTCGTCTGCTCGATTTGGTTCGCCGCTGCATTGGCCGTCGCGAGCACCTGTTTCTGGGCGTCGGTCTTCGGCGTCAGCGACATCAGGAACTGATCGAGAATCTTGCTCCCGGCCACGACGGATTTGACGTCCATCCCGGAGAGGTCGGCGCCGCCCCCGCCCCAGATCCTGTTGTAGCTTTGCGTGATCGCTTTTCGGAGGCCGTCGCGGCCCGGCTGCGCCTCCGGTCCAAAAGCCTCCAGCGACGAGTCGAGTTGCAAGGTTCGGGCGGCTAACGTCTCGAGCTCCGCCTTCTGCGTCGCGTAGACCGTGTAGGCGGAGCCGACCAGCGTCCCGAGCACGAGGGCCAAGAGAAGACTCAGCATGCCGGTCATCGCGCCGATCATCTCGCGGGCTCGGTCGGGAGCGTGCTTTTCGGGCAGCCAGACGTGCAGCTTGAGGCCCAACATGCCTGCGGCGAACGCCAGCACCGCCACGCCGACGGCGAACAGAATCGAATCCACGGAAAGCCTCCCAAGCCCGCTACGGCGCGACACCGTAGTTGCCTGCGCCCGTCCGTTCAAGCCGAGCGGAGCCAACGCAGGCCCTGTTCAGGCGCGACAATTTCGCTTAGACCCGCGCCTCGAACGCGAAAACCGGCGGACGCCTCGCCTCATGAACGGACGCAGACTGATCCCAGGCAAGCCCGCGCCGGCCTCGGAGATCCCCGACTACACCATCGCGCGCGATACGCTCGACGAGACGCTTTCGGCCGCCTTCCGCGACCGGCTCACCCGCCTGAACGCCGTCGTCGAGCGTTCGGGCGAGGTTTTGGAAGGCAACATCTTCTATCCGGACCTCGACCGGAATTTCGTCGGCAAGCCGCCCGCCGCCGCCCTCGCGCCGGCGCGCCGCAACGTGTGGCGAGCGGTCCGGTTCAAGCAGCGGCTCCTGGAGGTCGGCGTCAACGCCGGGCACAGCGCGCTGCTCGCGCTGTCGGCCAATCCGAAGCTCGAATATTACGGCGTGGACATTCTCGCTCACAGCTACACGGTCCAATGCGTGGATTTCCTGAAGGGCGAGTTTCCCGGCCGCGTTCATCTTTATCCCGGCGATTCCCGCGAGGTTTTGCCCTGGCTCACCGACCGCAGCGACGTCGGCTTCGATCTCTTCCATGTCGACGGCGGCCACACGGACGAGGTCTGCCTCTCGGACATGACGCACTGCGTCCGCATGGCGCAGGGCCAGAAGGGCCGGCACCTTCTGCTGGACGACGTCCACGCCAGCTGGATCTTCGACATCTACTGCGAATTTGTCGCGCGCGGCGATCTCACGACCGAGACGTTCTTCGACGATTGGGAAGAGGCGGGCCGCAACGTTCTGGCGCGGATCGAATAGAGCAAAGAACCTCGTCCTGAGGAGCGGCGCCGCAGGCGGCGCGTCTCGAAGGACGCTCGCTGGCCCCCCCCGCCCTATGATCCCGTCCTTCGAGACGCCCGCTTCGTGGGCTCCTTGAGGCACGAGGTCTAAGAAATGAGGTCGAGCTTGGAACTGATCCCGGACGGCGAATTCGCCTCCTTCTGGCACGGCGGCGCGCTAAATGCCTTCGCCTGGGCCTGCCTTGCGTCCTTCCCCGAGGAGGGCGCGCGCCTCGGCCTCTACAGCTACGACCGTGGCCTCGAAGTTCCCCCGGGCGTCCGCCTGATGGACGCGCGAAAAATCTGCCCGGACGAGACGCTCGTCTGGCGCTACCTCGCCGACGGCAAGCCCTCGATCGCCACCTTCGCCGACATGTTCCGGTATCTCATGATCCGCGAGACGGCCTTGTGCTGGGTGGACACCGACCTCGTCTGCCTGAAGCGGCCGGGATTTGCGAAAGAGGCGTACATCTATGGCCGGCAGGCGGACGCCGTCAGCACGCTTTTGGTCAACAACGCCGTGCTCAAGCTGCCGCCCTCCGACCCGGCGCTGGCGGAACTCGTCGCGACCGCCGAAGCCGCAGCCGACGCCGACGGACGCTGGGGCGCGCTCGGGCCGTTCCTGCTGACGCCGGTCTTGGAGAAGCACGGCCTCTACGGCCGGGCGCTCGACCCGCAGGTCTGCTACCCCGTCGAGCCCGAGCAGTTCTGGAAGCCATTTCTTCCGGCCTTTCGCGACGAGGTCGCTGAGACAGTCGAAGGCGCGACCTTCCTCCATCTCTGGAGCGAGGCGATCCGCTGGAGCGGCTACGACTTTTCCACCTGCCCGCCGGCGGGCTCCTATCTCTATGAGCGCTTCGCAAAGGTCGGCGCGCTCCCCCGCTTCGCCTGCGTCAGCGACGAGGACGAGGTCCGTCGCCTGATGGGCAAGGCGATCGCGGACTGCGAGCGGCGCGCCGCCGAGACCTGACAAAGGTCGGGAGACCGGCCATCCGAAAATGACATGTCGATGGCCGGACTGCGCAAAGAGCGGCCAATCGCTGACACCTCTGCGAACGCGTCATATCCGCCTCTTTGCTGATGAGGTGGACGGCGCCCCGAACGGCATCAAGCGTGCCAAGATGGTGGTTGTTGAAGGCGCCATCTGGAAGGAGGCCGTCGATGGGCAAGTCTATCATCGATACATCGGGTGTCACGCGCGTCGGGCTCGATCTGGCCAAGAGGGTCTTTCGTGTTCACGCGGTCGATGCGACGGGTAAGGTTGTCATTGCTCGCTCGGTCAATCGCCGAACGCTTTTGAAGTTTTTCGACGCGCTTCCGCGGTGCGTCGTGGCGATGGAGGCCTGCTCCTCGGCGCATCACTGGGGTCGGCAACTGCTGGATCTCGGCTTCGCCGTGAAGCTCATTCCGCCGGCGCACGTGAAGCCCTATGTCCGGCGCAACAAGAACGACGCAGCCGACGCGGCGGCGATCTGCGAGGCGGCGGGGCGTCCGGGCCAGCGCTTCGTTCCCGTGCGCTCGGTTGAGAACCAGGCGTCGTCGATGCGCGAATGCGGCTCGGAGCGATGGTCGCCGCGGTTGTAGGTGGCGATGAAGCGCGCAAGCCAGCGGTTCGCCTCCGCTTCGGTCTCGGGTTCATGGAAATGGTAGAGCGTCTCGTGCGCATCCTTCACGGTGCGGAATGGCCGTTCGACCTTGCCCTTGG
>NZ_JBKQOT010000244.1:0-3711 GCF_052145395.1 Roseiarcus sp. | reverse complement strand
CTGCAGCTGGGCCAATCCGTCAAGCTCCCCGCCTCGCCCGACGAGGCCAGGATCGACCGCGTCCCCAATCCCCAGCGCGGCGACGCGTACCTGGTGCGCTTCACGGCCCCCGAATTCACCACGCTGTGCCCCATCACCGGCCAGCCCGATTTCGCGCATCTGGTGATCGACTATGTCCCCGGCCAGTGGCTCGTGGAATCGAAGTCGCTCAAGCTCTATCTGTCGAGCTTCCGCAACCACGGAGGCTTTCACGAGGATTGCACGGTCTCGATCGGCAAGCGCCTGAACCGCGAAATCAAGCCGCGGTTCCTGCGGATCGGCGGCTACTGGTATCCGCGCGGCGGCATCCCGATCGATGTCTTCTGGCAGAGCGGCAAGCCGCCCGCGGCGATCTGGATCCCCGACCAGGGCGTCGCCCCCTACCGCGGGCGCGGCTGAGCGAGCCGCCGAACGGCCCGCTGGGCCTTGAGCGCTGCCGTGACCGGCTTCGAGAGCGGCTCGGCTGCGGTGAGTTTCTTCGCCACCGCGTGGCCGAGTGTGGGCGGCGCATAGTCGCGTCCGCCTGGCGCGGCGCGGCTGGCCCTTTCCCGGGGAACCATCGCGTTTTCGCCGGCGTTTTTTGGCCGCGCGCCGCTCCCGGCGCGGCTTTTCCCGGAGACGCCCGATGAACCGCCGTTTGATCCTCACCTCGATCGCGAGCTTCGCCGCCGCGCCTGTCTTTCTCCAACAGGCGTTGGCGCAGAACGCGACGGCCCCGGCCCCCGCCCCCGCTCCAGCTCCCGCCGGAGCCGAGGCCCCTCAGTTGTCGGCCGCCCGCCAGACCCACATCAAGGATACCGTGACCGTGGGATCTCTGAGCCTGATGCTGAGCCGCATCGCGCGTGCCAAGGTCAACACGCCGATGCTCAAGCAGTTCACCGAGTTCGAGATCGCTGAGCAGGAGACGGTCGCCTCCATTCTTAAAGCAATCCAGAACGGCGAGGCCCCGAGCGGCGGCGTCCCGTCGCCGAGCGACACGGAGGTGATGCAGAACCTCGACCAGGCGGGACAGTCCGCGGTGGAAAAGCTCCGCCAGATGAACGCCGGCCTCGCGTTCGACCGCGAATATCTGCGCGCGGAGATCGACGGCCACAACCGGCTTCTCGAAATCCAGCAGGCCTATCTCCGCGCCCCGGACGACCTCGACGAGACGAATGTCGCCAAGCTCGCCCAGGGCATGATCAAGGAGCACCTGGCGTTGCTCGGCGCCATGCAGGGCATGGGCGGACAGCACGCCGAGAGAATGCGAGGCCATATGCGCTGACGCCATTGCGCCAGCCGCGCTTCGGTCGCACGGCTCAGGCCGCGCGCTGCGCCTTCAGCGCCGCCTTGACCGGCTTCAACAGCCGCTCGGCGGGGCTGAGTCTCTTCTCCATGGCGGGGGCGCGCTTGGCCAGCGCATAGACGCGGTCGCGGAGGTGGTCGGCGAGCGCCTGACGGTCCTTGATCGGAGCGAGCTCAGCGAACGAGATCGGCGCGCCGATCATCACCGGCAGCGCGGTGCCGATGCGCGAGCGGACCTCGTGGAAGATCAGCGAGATGCGCAGCGTGTAGCTGACGTGGCTTGCGATCTGGAACAGCCGGCTGTTCTGGCCGGAGAACCAGATCGGCACGACGGTCGCCTTCGACCGCTGGATGAGCTGGGAGACGAACGGCTGCCAGCGCCAGTCCACCGCCGGCTTGAGCCCGAACGTGTCGGGGGCGGTCGAGACCGCGCCGGCCGGAAAGACAACCACCACCCCGCCTTTGTCGAGCTGGGCGCGCGCGGCGGCGCGCGAGGCGAGATTGGTCTTCTGCGCCTCCTCGGTTTCGCTGAAGTCGATCGGCAAAATGTAGCCGTTGACCTCGGGGGCGCGCATCAGCACGGCGTTGGTCAGGACGACGAAGTCCGACCGCACCTTGCTGATAAGCCACGAGACAACGATGCCGTCGAGCACGCCGTACGGGTGGTTGGCGACCACCACGACGGCTCCGGTCTTCGGGATCCCGGCCAGCGCGGCGGCGTCGTAGCGGACGTCGAGCGCGAGCTTGCGCACCGCGGCCTGGAAGAAATTCTCGTTCGGGCGCGGATAGCGCTGGTTGTCGAGGTACATCTTCTTCAGCTGGGGCTGGCCGGTCGCGGTCTCCACGAGCCGGATCACGCCGCGCTTCAGGGGCGGGTCGCTTTCGGTCGCGTAGCTGAAGAGATATTTGTCCATGGTGCTGCGATGTTGCGGCCCTGTGTCCGAAATATCTCGCGCACGCGACCGTCATATGACAAGTTTTCTTTAGATTGACGCGGCGCGGCTTTTGGTCACGCGGTCGTAGTCCTGGAGCTCGGCGACCAGCGCCTCGAAATCTTTCAGCGCCACCATGTTGGGCCCGTCGGAGGGCGCATGGTCGGGATCGGGATGGGTTTCGATGAACACGCCTGCGACCCCGACCGCGACGGCGGCGCGCGCCAGAACCGGCACGAATTCCCGCTGCCCGCCGGACGAAGTCCCCTGCCCGCCCGGCTGTTGAACCGAATGGGTCGCGTCGAAAATCACCGGCGCGCCGGTCTCCCGCGCCATGATCGGCAGCGAGCGCATGTCCGCGACAAGCGTGTTGTAGCCGAAGCTGACGCCCCGTTCGGTGACGAGCACGTCGCCCGCGCCGGCGCCGTCGAGTTTCGCCACGACGTTCTTCATGTCCCAGGGCGCCAAAAACTGCCCCTTCTTGACGTTGACCGCCCGCCCCGTGCGCGCCGCAGCGACCAGCAGGTCGGTCTGCCGGCAGAGGAAGGCCGGGATCTGCAGCGCGTCGACCGCTTCGGCGACCGGTGCGCACTGAGAACTCTCATGCACGTCGGTGATCACCGGCAAGCCGAGCGTCTCGCGGATTTCCGCGAACACCGGCAGCGCCGCATCGAGCCCCAGCCCACGCACGCCCGAGCCCGAGGTGCGGTTGGCCTTGTCAAACGAGGTCTTGTAGACGAGCTTTACCTGCCGCCGCGCCGCGATCTCCTTCAGCGCCGACGCGGTCTCGAGCGCATGGGCGCGGCTCTCCATCTGGCAGGGCCCGGCGATCAGCGCTAGCTGCAGGCTCGCCCCGAATTTTGCCGCGAGCGGCCCGCGGCCGACCTGAACGATGGCGTTGTTGCGCAAGCGGTTAGCGTCCTTCGTCGTTTTCGCGGCCGCTCTTTGGGGCAAGGCGGGGGCGTTGGCAAGAGAGAGCGGTTGCGACGCCGATTGAACGCGCAGATCAGGCAAGTTATTCTAGCCTCGTGAAAGAAGCCAATATGTTCATGAGTGACGGCAAGGCCGGCGACCGGAGGCTAGCGCGACTTGTCCGCAACGGTCTCGTGAGGCCGGGGCGCGCTACGGCGCTTCCTGCGCTTCTTGCGGCCCAGCCGCCGCGCGCCGATCGGAAGGCATTGGCGCTCGAGGCTCTGATCGCCGAGCGTCGCGAGGGCTGTTGAAACTCGTGCAAGCCGAGTGTTCGGAACCAGGGAGTCATGGCCGGGCTTGTCCCGGCCATCCACGCGAACACTACCGCTTCCCGATAGGTTCCTGATATTCATAATTTGTAACTGCCCAGGTTGGGGAACTGCGGTCGGGCTTGGTTGGGCGTTAGAATTTTCTGGACGGCGGACTCCGGTTCGGATTCAAGAATCGGATGATTTTCGAATCGCTGAACGAGCCTTCGCGGGAA
>NZ_JBKQOT010000243.1:0-3928 GCF_052145395.1 Roseiarcus sp. | reverse complement strand
CCAGGGGATCAGCTTCCTGCATATCGAGAACATGCCTGTGATGCAGGCGATCATCGAGCTGGCGCTTCGCGTTACGGGAACCTATCGGCTCGGCCTAGCCAACGCAGGCAAGGTACAGGTTCGCCATAACGTCGTGCGCCTCGCAAATCTGCCCAGCGCTTTCGACGGCTTCACCCTTCTACATCTGAGCGATCTGCATGCAGACATGAGCGGCCCCGCAATGCGGCGCGCCGCTGAACTCGCGCCTGGCCTCGATTATGATCTCTGCGTTCTGACCGGCGACTATCGCGGGCGCACCCACGGCGATTGCAGACCCTGTCTCGAAGCCGTCGCGCGCCTGCGCTCGGCACTTCGTGGGGAAGTCTATGCTGTGCTCGGCAATCACGATTCGATCACGATGGTCCCCGACCTGGAGGCGCTCGGCATCCGGGTTCTTCTCAACGAATGCGCCGTTATCGAGCGCAGGGGAGCCTCGATCTATCTTGCGGGGGTCGACGACGCGCATTTCTTTCGAGTCGACGACATTGAAAAAGCGGCAGCGGAGATTCCCCAAGGTTGTGTTTCTGTCCTGCTCTCGCACACCCCGGAAATCTACCGTCGGGCAGCGGAGTCCGGTTTCGATCTGATGCTGAGCGGACACACCCACGGCGGGCAAATCTGCCTGCCCGGTGGGATTCCCATCCTGCTCGAAGCCGATCTGCCGCGCGCTTTTGGCGCCGGCGCATGGCGGCATGGGAAAATGGCGGGCTATACTTCGGTGGGGACAGGGTCCTCGGTCGTTCCAGCGCGCTTCAACAATCGGCCGGAGATGACACTGCACCGCCTGGTGTGTGGCGAGCATCAGTAGGGCCGGTCCCTCACGCCGATGGCAAAAAAGATCTGCGACGCCGCCAGCCCCCCGACGGAAAAGATCAGTACAACCGCGAAGACGTCGATAGGGCTGAGCGGAAGATAGGACGCGCAGGCGAGCGCAGGAAACAGCGATTCGGGAATCTGATCGAGACCCAGCGTCATGCTGCTTGGTTCGAGCCCGAACCGCCGTTTGAAGAAGGAAGAGAGGCCGTCGCCGGCCATGGCGGACACCGCAGCGAGCACGCCTAGCCGCCACGGCAACCCGATCAGGAGCGCAACGAAAGTTGCCAGGACAACAGCCGAGGCGATGCCGCGCCAGGTTTTGGACCGACCGAGGAGAGGATGGCCATCGCGCAACACGATCCCCCCATCGATCGGACGGGCAGGGCGCGCTCTCAGCGCCCACGCGACCAGGACCGGAGCCCCGTTGGCTGCGCTGATCAGAGTAAGGCCTTGAATGATCCGTAGCGGATGAGCGGACATCGCCTGAGATATAAAGACCATTACGAAGCTCCGCGACGGCGACCGCGTAAGTATCTGCTCGGATTTGCTATTCCCGGCGGATCGCTTCCCTCCGGACCTCTCGCGCAGGCTTGTCGGATCGGAGGCCAACATAAACCGTGTGGCGCAGCAGCCCGTCCTCGGTCCAGGTCAGATAGGTGATCTTGGCAACGCGCTTCGGCTCGACCCAATGCACGCGAAACAGCAACAGTGGCGATCCGAAGCGGGTCTTGCGCGGCGGCGGCGCGCTGAGCGGCGAACTCGTCCGCGCCGGAGGGTCCAGCCGGCGGCGCAGGTCGGCCAGTGTCTTGTCCGGCATGCCGGCGCCGACGCGGCCCGCGTAGATGAGCTTGCCATCGTCGGTGTAGTAGCCGAGCAGGAGGGCACCGAGATGGGGCCTCGAGCCCTCAGGATCGGTCCAGCCGACGACAACGAATTCCCCGGCGGTTGAGGCATTTGGCCTTGCGCCACAGGCCCCGGTTCCCGGGCGCGTAGGGCGCATCGATCGTCTTGGACACGACGCCTTCGAAACCAGGCCGGCAGGCATGCCTGCGGATGAGTTCTCCGTCGCCTGTTTCGTGGTCGTTGAACTGAACGCCGGAAATGTCGGAGACCAGCGGTTTCAGCAGCGCCTTCCGCTCGATGAGCGGCTGACTGGCGCTGTCCCGTCCGTCGAGGTGCAAGAGTTCGAAGGCGAAGTAGACGGACCGCACCCCGCGCTGTCCGTCGGTGGCCGCCTGAGTCAGCGAGAAGCTCGGCAATCCATCGTCGCCAACGCCGCAGAGTTCGCCGTCGAGGTAGGGGCTCTCAACCGTCACCTGTGCGAGAGCTGCAGAGACGCTCGGATATTTCTCGCTCCAGTCGAGCCCGGTCCGCGTCAGCAGTTGCACTCGCCCGCGGTCGATGCGCGCGGACATGCGAAAGCCGTCGAGCTTGATCTCATGAGGTCATTGCGGCCCTGAGGGGGCAGTCTCGACGGGCTGGCGAAGCTGGGGTGGAATCCAACGCGGAAGCGCCGACGGCACCTCCTTGCGCAGACCAGCGGTTTTGATGGCCTCATTGGCCAAACGCCTTGTAACACGCGACATGACCGCCCATCCAAAACAGGGAGCTCGATCGCCGTGCACGTGCCTGCGACCGCCAAGGCCGACTTCGTCGGCTCAGCGCCGACCCAGGTCGCAACCGGCGCACTCTCGGTCTCACTTGGAACGCTCGTCGCCGACCGACCGCGCGCGTGCGTCTTCCGGGTGACGCTGCCGGCGGACAAGATCGACGAGACGCTGCTCTTTGGCGTCACCGCGCGCGGGAACGCGCCCGACGGGACCGCCCTCGAGCCGCGTCCGTCCGAGGTCGCGTTCACGCTCGTCGAAGGCGCACGGAATAACCGCCAACCTCGCGACGAGAAAGCGTCGATGGCGGTTGCGGCCTCCTGGCACGTCGAGATCGTTCGGGCGTCCGCCCAGTTGAACCGCGCCGGCGAAAGGCGACAGGCGCGCTGATATCTCGAGCGCGAGCTTCACCACTTTGAACGCTATTGCTCACGACTGCCGGAAGGGCTGCCGCTCCTCAAGGAGATCACGGCGCTGAAGCAGAACATCGACCGCTCGTGGAACGAGCGGACCCGAAAGGAAATGGAGTTTGCCGCCTACGCCGCCCAGTCGAACCGCGCTGACTATCGCGCGCCGAGACAATCGTGGCTGAACCGGCTCGACGACGAAAGCTGAGCAACCGCAACGACGTCGGCCTGACAACGATTGGAGGACTTCAACAAACAGTGATCAAGACGAGCGAAACCGATCCGATCCGCATTGCCGAAGTCGACGTCGGAGCGAATTGGGGAAAGATTGGCGTGACCTTCGCGCCAGATAAGAACGATGGAAAATCGTTCGGCGGCTCCTGGGCGGGAGACCTCGACAAGGATCTCGACGCGATCGCCGCCTGGGACGCGACAGTCGTCGTGACGCTGCTCGAACCGCGAGAGTTGCGTCAACTCTCGATCACGAGGGTCGGCGCGGGAGTCGGGCGCCGCGGGATAGAGTGGGTGCATATGCCGATCCCTGACGTCAGCACGCCGGCGCCCGAGTTCGAAGGGAAATGGCCGGAGGTGAGCCGCGACCTGAGAGCGCGGCTCGATGTGGGCGAGAACGTCCTCGTTCACTGTCGCGGCGGCCTCGGACGGGCAGGGATGATCGCGGCGCGATTGCTGGTCGAGACAGGCGTCGATCCGGACGATGCGATGAAACATGTGCGCGCGGTCCGACTGGGAGCGATCGAGACCGGCGCAAAGGAACAATGGGTGCGGACGGGCCCGTCGTCGGGTGTTACCGACCGCTCGCGCGACACGATTTGCCAGAGAGGTACCAGGTCGGCCGCGGCTTTCAGACCATCACGTCGCCGCCATGCACGCGCCACCCGTTCATGCCGCCCGGATAGTGTTTCAGGTCGGCGCGCCCGGCCGCCTGGGCGGCGCCGAGGGCCTTGCGCGAGCGTCCGCCTGCTTGGCACAGGATGACGACGGGCTTGTCCTGTCCGCTCGGAAGATCGTTGGGATCGAACCTCGACAGCGGCAGGTTGA
>NZ_JBKQOT010000242.1:0-3033 GCF_052145395.1 Roseiarcus sp. | reverse complement strand
ACGACGATCGGCGGCCTCCTGTCGGCGATCGGTATCGCCGGCATGGATCGGCTGATCCGGTTCAACGTCATCGCCACCTCGGGCCGCGCGGTCGAGGCGGCGGGCGACGTCGACACGCTGCTCCTCGACAAGACCGGCACGATCACCTACGGCAATCGCATGGCCACCGAGTTCCTGCCGGTGCGCGGCGTCCGGGCCGAGGATCTCGCCGCCGCTGCGCTCGCCTCGAGCCTCGCGGACGAGACTCCGGAAGGCCGCTCGATCGTAGCGCTCGCCAAAGGCGACTACCACCTTGCCGAGCCGACGCCAGATCCGGCCCATACCACCGTCATCCCCTTCACCGCGCAGACGCGCATTTCGGGCATCGACATCGCCGGCCGCTCGATCCGCAATGGGGCGGTCGACTCGATCCTGCGCCATCTGAAGACGGCGCTCGACAAGACTCCGGTGGAGTTCAGGCAGGCGGTCGAGCGAGTCGCGACGTCGGGCGGCACGCCACTCGCCGTCTCCGACGGCGGCAAGCTGCTTGGCATCGTGCATTTGAAAGACGTGGTCAAGCCAGGCATCAAGGAGCGCTTCGCGGCGCTCCGCGCGATGGGCATTCGCACCGTGATGGTGACCGGCGACAATCCGATCACCGCCGCCTTTATCTCGTCGGAGGCCGGCGTCGACGACTTTCTCGCCGAAGCGACTCCGGAGGACAAGCTCGCCTACATTCGCAAAGAGCAGTTCGGTGGCCGGCTCATCGCCATGTGCGGCGACGGCACCAACGATGCGCCCGCGCTCGCCCAAGCCGACGTCGGCGTCGCCATGCAGACTGGCACCCAGGCGGCGCGTGAAGCCGGCAACATGGTCGACCTCGACTCCAATCCAACCAAGCTCATCGAGATCGTCGAGATCGGCAAGCAGCTTCTGATGACGCGCGGCTCGCTGACGACCTTCTCCATCGCCAACGACGTCGCCAAGTATTTCGCCATCCTGCCCGCCATGTTCGCGGTAACCTATCCGGCGCTCGGTGCGCTCAACGTGATGCGGCTCGCCTCGTCGCAGTCGGCGATCTTGTCGGCGGTCATCTTCAACGCGCTGATCATCATCGCGCTGATCCCGCTGGCGCTGAAGGGCGTCGCCTACCGGCCAGTCGGCGCGGCGGCGTTGCTCAGGCGCAACCTGCTCATCTACGGCGTCGGCGGGCTCATCCTGCCGTTCATTGGCATCAAGGCGATCGACCTCGTCGTCGCAGCCTTGCACCTCGCCTGAATTCAAGGAGTCGTTCCATGCTCCAACATATGCGTCCCGCGATCGTGCTGATCGTTCTGTTTTCCGCGCTGACCGGCCTCGTCTATCCACTGGCGGTAACCGGAATCGCGCAGATCGCGCTGCCGCGCCAGGCCAACGGCAGCCTCATCGAGAAAGATGGCGCGGTTGTCGGCTCGGCGCTGATCGGGCAGAATTTCAAGACCGATCGCTACTTCCATCCGCGCCCGTCCGCGACCACCGACACGGACCCCAACGACGCCACCAAGACGATCGACGCGCCCTACAACGCCGCCAATTCGACCGGCTCCAACCTCGGCCCGACCTCGCAGAAGCTCGTCGACCGGGTGAAGGCGGGCGTGGAGGTCTGGCGCGCGATGGCCGGCCCCGGCCCGGTTCCCGCCGACGCGGTGACGACGTCTGCCTCCGGGCTTGACCCGGACGTTTCGCCGCAGGCTGCGCTGGCGCAGGTCGCCTCGGTCGCCAAGGCGCGCGGCCTCGACGAGGGTCAGGTCCGCCTCCTAGTCGAGGCGTCGGTCGAGAAGCCTTTTCTGGGGCTCATCGGCGAGCCGCGGATCAACATTTTGCGGCTGAATTTGGCGCTGGATCAGCTAAAGTCGTCGTAACCAACGACGAGTGCAAATGGCCCAGTCGAGCCGATCCGTCGATGGACGCACGTACTCGGACGCGCGCTTCAGGTTGGCGCTGGCTCCCCCCAGAATTCGATATTATTGGCCAACTTGACAAAGTCTCTCGCGATGCGGCGGATCCAGGGGAGACGCGCGCGATCTCGCCCCCCCGCCTGTCCAACCTCCCGCTGCGATGACGCAATCAAGAGGCCGTTGCCTCGGCGGGACTTCGGGCAGTTTCAAGGGCGCGAGTGGTTCATCGCCCCGGACGCGGATCCTCGCCTTGACCGGCGAAGTCGAATTGCACCGATTGTTGCGGTCGATCCTGGAGCCCAACTGCTGCCAGGTGATTGCGGGCGCGGTTCCTCGCGACGATTCGGCCACAAATGATCCGTTCGATGTCGTGATCGTCGATCTCGAAAGCCTCCATCTCGACGTCATTTCGCGAGTCGTGCGCGCGTATCCGGATGCGCAGATCCTCGCGATCTGCGGTGCCTATCGCGAGGCGGACTGCATCGCCGTTCTGGACATGGGCGCCGACTTTCTCCCGCGCCCCTTTCGCGCGCTAGATCTGTTGGCGCGCGTGCGAGTTGCCGAGCTGCGGCGATTCAAAGCAAAAGGGCAGCGACGATACTACCGCCGCGGGTCGTTGGTCATCGACCTGTTCGATCACGAGGTCATCCGGGCGGGTGAGCCGCTCGCGCTGTCGCCTACCGAATTGGAGATCCTGACTCTTCTTGCGCGCAGCGCAGGGAGTGTGATGACGTTCAGTCAGATCCTCGCGGGATTGGGGCGCGCGGACTCGCGAGCCGCTCGCGAAGCCTTGCGTACATTCATCCTTCGTCTGCGACGGAGAATCGAGCGCGACCCGCAGCGACCTGACTTGGTGCTAACCGAAGTCGGGGTCGGTTACCGACTCGCCGCTGCGACGGGCGATGCGTTGTATTCCGACGCTCCCACGACTCTGAGCGAAGGAATGGGTGTGCGCATTCCGGCTGCCCCGGGTGGCAGCTTCGAATGATCGCAATCCGCCATGAAGCGCCGAGGACGTCGATCCGAACGCCAGGCGTCTGCCACTCTTTAATCAATTTGAAAAAGGTCGCGGAAAATTGCTCTGGCGGAACCTCTTCATGATAAATCGCTTGTAGAA
>NZ_JBKQOT010000241.1:0-2935 GCF_052145395.1 Roseiarcus sp. | reverse complement strand
GCGGCTCGACCAGATCGAGGCCATGGTCGCTCGCTCGAGTCTCAATGTGAAGGAGGTCGCGCCGCTCATCGCCTCGCTTTGCTTGGTCCCGTTAGAGGGCCGTTACCCGCCGGTCGACATGGCGCCTGCCGAGCAGAAGGAGCGCTCGATCGCCGCGCTCATCGGCCTCTACGAGGGCCTTACGCGCGAGGCGCCGGTACTGGCGATACTCGAAGACGCCCATTGGATCGACCCGACGTCGATCGAGGTCTTCACGCGGCTGATCGAACTCGCGCCCCGCCTGCGCACGCTGATTGTCGTTTCGTTCCGGCCTGACTTCGCGCCGCCGTGGACTGGCCGCGCGCATCTCGAGCTCTTGTCGCTCGGTCGCTTCGGGCGGCGACATGCTGTCGACCTGATCGACCGTGTCGCGGCGGGCAAGGCCCTCCCCGCTGAAGTCCTCGACCAGATTGTCGCCAAGACGGACGGAGTGCCGCTGTTCATCGAGGAATTGACCAAGACTGTTCTCGAGTCCGGCCTCCTCCGTGAGGAGGGTGGCGCTTATGTCCTCGCTTCGAGGCTGACGCCCCTCGCGATCCCCTCAACGCTCGAGGATTCGTTGATGGCTCGCCTCGATCGGCTCGCTCCCGTCAAGGGCGTGGCGCAGATCGGCGCGGCGATCGGCCGCGAGTTCTCCTTCCGGCTGCTCGAATCCATCGCGCCGGTGAAAGGGGCGGACTTGGCGGAGGCGCTTCGCCAGTTGGAGGCGGCCGAGCTCGTTTTCACGCGCGGCGCGCCGCCTCGCGCTACCTACGTTTTCAAACACGCGCTCGTCCAGGACGCGGCCTATCAGAGCCTCCTCAAGAGCCGCCGGCAGGTCCTTCACCAGCAGATCGCAGAGAGTCTGTGCAACCAGTTTCCCGACCGCGCCGAGGAGGAGCCGAGTCTTGTGGCCCACCATTTCGCTCAGGCCGGCATGCCTGACGCCGCGATCGAGTGGTGGGATCGCGCCGGGTCGCGGGCGATGCGTCGCTTCGCCAATCCCGAGGCGGTGGTTTCGTTTGGGAATGCGCTCCTTCTCGTTCCCGACTTGCCGCCAGGCGCGGCGCGGGACGAGCGGGAACTAGCCCTGCGGCTTGCTGTCGGGCCGGCGCTGCTCGCCGCGCGAGGCTATGCGTCGACCGAGGTCGAGCGCAACTACCATGAGGCGGAGACGCTCGCCGACAGACTGGGCGACCGCGAAGCGGTGTTCACGAGCACGCGCGGGCTTTGGCATTACTTTTACGACCGAGCCGAACTCGACCAGGCGTTCACGCTGGCGCAGCGGCTGATCGCCATCGGCGAACTGGACGGAAGCGCCGAGCGGATGAGCCTTGCCCTGCGGGCCTTCGGCTCGACCTTGATGAGCAAAGGCGACTTCGCTGGCGCGCTCCGCGCTTTCGATCGATGCCTCGCGGAAGGCGCGCGCGCGATGCGGGGCGCGAGCCTCGCGCGGCACGGCGAAGAACCGCAGGTCGTGGCCCTCCAATACAAGGGCCTTGTTCTCGCGTTGCAGGGTCTGCTCGATTCCGGACTCTCGACGGCGCTCGAGGCGGTAGCGCAGGCCGAGTCGCTCAACTTTCCCCTGATTGTCCCTTTCGCCTCGACGATCCTCAGCCTCATTATGCTCATGCGGCGGGACTTCGTCGCCTGCGCCGCGCTGTCCTCGCGCCAGCTGGAATTCTGCGCCGAGCACGGTTTTGTCTTCTGGTCCGCGGCGCATCAGATTTTGCGGGGCGCCGCCCGCGCGCATCTCGATGGGAGCCCGGAAGGACTTGCCGAGACCGAGGCGGGGATTCGCAACTGGGCAAAGACAGGCGCCGCACTGCACGTTCCGACGTGGTCGTCCCTGCTTGCCGAGGCGGCGCTTGCCGTCGGCGATCTCGAAGCCGCCGAGAAGGCGCTGTTAAACAAACGGGAACAAGCCGAGCGGAGGGGCGAGCTTTATGCCATGGCGGAGCTTCTGAGACTCGAGGGTCGGATCGACGCGCATCGGGGCCGAGCGGATCGGGCTTGTCAAGCCTTCACGGCGGCGGTCGCGGTCGCCCGCAGCCAGGGCGCCGGCCTCTATCTGCTGCGAGCGAGCCGTGACCTGGCTCAGCATATGGCGAAGACGGGGGACGCGATCGGAGCGCGCCACCCTCTCGCGCCGGTCATAGCGGCCGTAGGCGAGCATCGCGATGGAGTGGAATTCAAAGAGGCACAAGCGCTCCTCTTGGCGCTGGAGAGGGACCCGAATGCTGCGTCCTGACGAACTCCCGCTCCTGGCGCTTTCCCTCCGTTCCGCCAAAGCCGGCTTCGTCGCGAACTCCGGTCTTTCAGTAAGTGCTGGAGAGATAGAGGGTAAGCGGCACGACGATCCCACCTACCAAATCGCGTGTGATCCGATAGCCTTGTGAGCGGGCCGTGGGATACGTCGGATATCGCCGTGAAGAATGACAGTCACAATGACACTCATCATGACAGTCGCAAAAGCGATGATCGCTATCGCCGCGTCGAGTTGATCACCGGAACGCCGCGCCACCTGCGCGGGAGTGATGAGGAGCGGGCGCGGATTTTGGCGGAGAGCTTTGAGCCGGGCGCGAATATCTCGGCGGTAGCGCGTCGGAATGGCGTCAACGGCGGCCTGCTGCATTATTGGCGAAGACGCGCAAGGGCGCAGGCTCAGGAAGCGGCGGCGACGCAGGCGCCACTGTTTGTCCCCGTAGCGATTGCCAAGGCGAGTGAGACGGGTAGTGGCGAAGGCGCGCCTGAATCGGCATCGCCCCGACGGATGATAGAGATCGAGACGGCTGGCGCGCGCGTTCATGTTCCCGAGGGCGTTGACGCCAGGACGCTTTCGGTTGTGTTGGCTGCGCTGCGGCGCACGTCGTGATCGGCCTTCGCGGCGAGTTGAAGGTCTTGGTGGCGTCGCGGC
>NZ_JBKQOT010000240.1:0-3446 GCF_052145395.1 Roseiarcus sp. | reverse complement strand
TGGAGCAACTGGTCGAAGCCCCGCGCTCATTTATGGCCGATGGCGCCTATGATCGGAGCGGAGTTCTCGACGCCGTTCTCGCCAGAAACCCGAGCGCCAGTTTCATCGTTCCTCCATGCAAGGGGGCGGTGCCTGGACCAACTGCCGCAACATCGCCGACCCAGCGCGACCGGCATGTCCTTTGGGTCGAGGAGCATGGGCGCATGAATTGGCAGAAGGCCTCCGGCTATAACATGCACTCGAAGCAGCAATCAGTCGTTACAAGCGCGTGATCGGAGATATCTTGAAATCCCGCGACGACGCCCGCCGCGTAACCGAAGTCGCAATTGCGGTCAAATCGCTCAATCGTATGCGCGATCTCGGACAAGCCATCTGCGTCCGTGTCGCGTAAATGATCTCTCGCGGGCGCCAACGCGCGCTTCGCAGCCTCCATGCAACAAAGTCTATCGAATCAAATAGGATAAAAGGCGCCGCCAGCTCCATCCTGCGGCTATGCAGCAAATTCCTTCGAGCGCGCCAACGCGATATGTCGCGGCCCGAGGCGTGACCCGGTCCCATTTTCGAATCTCGACGACCGCAGCGACTATTCGTCTCTTGAGAACCTTGGCGAGACCGTGGTAGCTCAGCCGCCGCGTTTCTTTGTTTCCAGACTGGAGAAAAACACAATGATTGACTCGGCAAAGCGTCAAAAGGACGCGGAACTTACTAAGCTCTTGGAAGAAGTCAGATCCTTGAGGAAGGAGCTCGATCTCTTGAAGGAGAATCCCGCCCTCAAGAACGTTCGGCCCGAATATGCGGTGCTCGTGCGGACCGGCGTCGATTTCCGTCCGGAATACGAGGTCGCCGTCCGGTTGGGGCAAGACTATCCGCCCGAATACGAGGTCGCGGTTCGCGTCCCGTTCGAAAATCCGGGCGAGATCTGAGCCGTTCGGCGCGGACGGACGTGAGCCACGACGGATATATACCCTTCGCCGCTCGTCGTCGCAGCATCGAAGCGAAGTGGCTGGCGGAAGCTTTTGATTATGTCGTGGAGGTCCTCGCTGACGCGCCGACCCTAAACCTCGAATCGCGCGCGCACTGGCCGGAAATTCGAGCGACTTCGCAGAGGGTTGGACCGACTGATGCAAAAAGAGTCCGTCCTCGCCGAGGGGCCCGGCGGAATGCTCTGGGCGGCGCTGCTGCGAGCCGAAGGATTTCGCGGCGCCGTGACGGTCCTGCCCTATCTCAATCCCCGACAATGGCGCGATGTCGCCATGCTGTCCTTTTACCGTCGATTTGCGGGCGAGCGAGATCGTGTTTTTGTCGGATCGACGCCGTCCGCTAACGTCTATCGGCGGCTCGGCGTCGCGGCGCAGGTCGGCGAACCCTTCGGCGTCGACCAAGGCGTCTTTCGGAAGAAGCCGAATCCTCACGCGACCGCACACGCCTTTCGCATCCCCGACGGCCGTAAATTGCTCTACGCCGGACGTATTCAGCCGGACAAGGATCTCTACAGCCTGTTGCGGGTCGCGTTTCGCGCGCAGATCCTATTCCCCGACCTGCGGGCCATCATCGCCAGCGACGCGGTCGACGAAGACTATCTCAACCTGTTGCGGGACATGACATCAACCCTCGCCGTCCACTGGATTCTCAACCCGACGCGTGACCAGCTCGCCGATCTCTACAATCTGGCGGACGTCTTTGTGACCGCAGCGACCAGCTGTTTCGAAACCTTCGGGCGAGCGCCCGCCGAAGCCCTCGCCTGCGGGACGCGGACCATCGCGCCCCGCTATGATGGCTTCGTTGAGGTCCTGGCGCAGCCTGGTGGAACGCTCGTGGATGTGGTCGTCGGCGAAGACGGTCCCCGGGTCGATGAAGAACGCCTGCTACGTTCGATCTATGACGTTTTGAGTAGCACTCGGCCTCCGTCGTCGGACGAGATCTCGGCCGCCGCGCTCCGCCGGTTCGGCCGCTCACATACCATTAGGCTGCTCGCACATTTGACCTCGACAGCGCCAAGCGAAGTTCAGCCCGCGGCGCTGCCGGCGAGAAGCTTTGCGTTGCCGCCGGCCTGGCTGGACGCGCTCAGCGAGATGGATCGCCTGCCGCAATCGGAGGTGACGTCGTGGATGTGGACGCACGAGGCGCACGCGCGCCTGTGCGACCATGACGCGGAATTCGTCAAAAGCGTTCGCCTGAATCTGTGTGACCCCGCCAATTTTTCGAACTGAAGAAAGTCCCCGCTCTTGCCGCTCAGTATCTGGTTGGGAATGGAAGACGCGCTGCAAACGATCGTCGAAAGGCACCCGAAGGCGGTCCTGGACGCGGGTCTGGGCTTCGGACTCTGGGGGCACCTGTTGCGGCAATATCTTGACGTCTGGGGCGGCCGCATCCAGCCGGAGCAATGGACAACACGGATCGACGGAATCGAGATCGACGCGGCCCGCATACAGCCGCACGCCCGGCTTCTCTATAGCAACATCTTCATCGGCGACATTCGCGAGCTGACGCCCCGCTGCGCACGCGACTGCCGATATGATGTGATCCTGTTCGGCGACGTGCTGGAGCACCTGCCGAAGGCGGACGCCCTCTCCTTGCTCAAGACCGCCGTCACGCTCGCCGCCGTGCTCGTGGTCGTGCGCATTCCGCTGGGGGATGGCTGGCGCGCGGAAGGCCGGGAAGAGCCGGACCACCATCGGTCTCGTTGGACCCTCGACGACTTTCTGGGCTTCACCGCGACGATCCGCCAATACGACTATCTGGGCAATCCGTACGGCCTCGTCGCCATCGAAACGGGTGGCGCCGCTTGTCCGAGCCTCGCAGCCGTCGCGGGCCGACTGGAGGGACTCGAAGCGAGGCTACAACGGATCATCTCCAGCGGTTCAACGCATGGATCTCGAAACTCATGATGATGAGCCCTCACATCACGCTCATCGTCAAGCTGACTAACGCTTGCAACATGCAATGTCATTACTGTTTTATAGAGCCATGGGTATTTCATAATAAAATGAAACCCGAAACGGCTCGGCTCGTTATCCGATCCTTCCTGGACTCGAACTATTTTCAGTCGGTGGACTTCGTATGGCACGGCGGCGAGCCCCTCTTGAGGGGCCGGAAATTTTTCGAAATGCTGATCGGCGAGCAGAAGTCGCGTCCGACCCGCGTCTCCTACACCAACTCGATTCAAACGAACGCCACCGAGCTCAGTGACGACATGGTGGACTTCTTGACGGCCAATCAGTTTCAGATTGGTCTCAGCCTGGATGGGCCGACGACGCTCACCGACGAAGCCAGAAGAATGCGGTCCAAAGTGGACCGGCGCTCCGCCTATGAAGTGACGGTCGACGCCGCCAAGCGCCTGCAGCAGCGAGGCGGAGGCGCTGGGGCGATCGTCGTCGTCAACCGTAACAATGTGAATGAGCCAGAGGCGATCTATCGTGACTTCTCGGAGCGCAGAATACACATGA